>NZ_LWGE01000600.1:0-10976 GCF_001635315.1 Oleiphilus sp. HI0123 | reverse complement strand
GTTCGGGTATTGAAGCTGGGAAACGTGCCTACGACTCCGTTTTTACATGCATTGATCACCAGTTTAGGGCTAGAGACCAAAAACATCGGCGCGCAGATAACAGGCAAGCTTAGTTTGTTTTCGAATAAGGCGGGTATTTGCATTTTTTCTATCTCAATGTAAAAGCTATTTTTGGCAGAACCGCTTCTACCGTCGGCTCGGCAATGTGCCCATACGCTTGGCAATAATTCCGAGCATCATCTCATCACTACCACCGGCTATCGATAGTATCCGCGTATCACGATAGGCTCTGGCAGCAGGATTATCCCACATAAAACCCATGCCTCCCCAGTATTGAAGGCAGCTATCACTTACTTCACGCCATAACCTGCCCATTTTTAATTTAGCCATGGATGCCAGGTAGGTCGCGTCTTCACCTTCAATATGTTGCTGACAAGCTCTCCAAGTCAGCGCTCTGAGCGCCTCAACTTCGGTTTGCAACTCTGCCAAGCGAAAGTGCACCACCTGATTGTTTAATATCGGCTGGCCAAAGGTCTCCCTATCTCGGCACCAATCCCGGGTATCACTGATAATTCGCTCCATTCCCTTTAGTGAACTCGCAGCGGCATACATTCGCTCTTCTTGAAACTGCATCATCTGCATAGCGAAACCTTTGTTCTGTTCGCCTATTCGATAGCGCTTAGGTACGCGAACATTATCAAAGAATATCTGCCCCGTATCACTGGCGCGCATACCGAGTTTATCCAAAGGCTTTGAGGTCTCGATACCCGGTGAATCCAAAGGCACAATGATCATTGATTTATTTGCATGAACGCTGCCTTCAGAAGTGTTGGCAAGTAAACAAATCCAATCACCTTGCGTCGCATTCGTGATCCACATCTTACTGCCATTGATAAGGTAGTCATCACCGTCACTTTTAGCGGTCGTTTTTAAACCTGCAACATCTGAACCTGCCCCAGCTTCACTAACCCCGATACAAGCAACCATATCTCCAGCGATGGCTGGCGCCAAAAAATCACGTTTTAACTCATCACTACCAAAACGAGCCAAAGCAGGCGTGGCCATGTCTGTTTGCACACCAATCGCCATGGGCAAGGAACCACCATAGGCTCGGCCAATTTCCTCAGCAAACACCAGGTTATAACTATAATCTAAACCTGCACCACCATTCGCTTCGGGTTTATGTATACCCAACAAGCCCAGGTCACCCATTTTCTTGAATAGTGAATGTAAAGGCGCTTTGCCTGCCTGCTCCCACTCATCAACAAAAGGGTCCATTTCCTGATCAACAAAGGCTCGCACTGTTTTGCGTAAGGCTTCATGTTCAGACGTGAATTTCATGCTCATCTCCAATATAAGATCTAACTAACGCAATCTTAAGAATCGAAGACAAAAAGAAACAGCGTGACTCAGGTCATATAAATGGCCAAACGGGCCATAAAGGTAAATAATACCCCAATATATTCCGGAGATTATGATGCTAAAACATGTCACGCTTTATGCCTGCGAGAATGCAATGGGCTTAAGTTTAGGTCTTAGTCATGATGTATTTGCCTTTGCCTCCATGCTACAAAAAAAGCTTTTGGGCGAGGCTATATCTATCTCGCTAGTTACCTTAGATGGCAAAGCTATTTCATCATTCAGCGGCTTAAGCATTACACCTGATCAGGCACTAGGCGATATCAAACATACAGACCTGGTCATTCTTCATGGAATCTGGGGTGACATGGAAGCGCTGCTAATCGATCAGCGCCCCTTATACCCAAAGCTTAGGGAGTGGCACGAGCAAGGTATCCCGATTATGGCTGCGACAACCGGTTCCTACTTTCTGGCAGAGGCCGGGCTCTTGGATGAGCGAATCTGTACCACGCATTGGCATAAGCAAGAAGAATTCGCACAGAAGTACCCCAAAATCGATCTTCGCCCCGATCGTTTTATTACCGCTACCGGGGAACTGTATTGCTCTGCAGGAATGAATGCAGCCATGGAGATCATGATCTATCTGCTTTCACGCTTATCCTGCACTGAGGTTGGCGAAGCCGTAGAAAGTACTTTTTTGGTCGATTTCAGACGAGCCTACTCCGGCGAATTTGCCTCCATTGGTAAACAAACCTACCATCAAGACGACGCTATTCTCTCTATCCAGCAGTGGCTTGAAATCCACTTCATTGAGCCCCTTTCTATCGAGCAACTTGCCACAAAAGCAAATATGAGTGTACGCACCTTTAAACGTCGCTTTAAAGAAGCAACGGGCGAATCACCTCTTAGCTATATTCAACACTTAAAAATTGAGCAGGGAAAAGAGCACCTCAAACATAGTGATCAAAGTGTCGCAGAAATATCATGGAAGGTTGGTTATCAAGACCCTGGCCACTTCAATCGTTTATTTCAGCGAAAATATGGCCTAAGCCCCGCCGCTTGGCGTAAGAAGCTACGATAAATTTTGCTCACTACAATCAGCTAGACAAGTCCCTTGATTCAGCAGTGCCTTAGGACAGGGCTCTCTCTTCGAAACAAGCCTTTCAGTGCACACTAATAAGGCCCTCACTGATAGATCACACGCATAGGTTTTAGCTAATCTATTGAATAATAATAACAATTTCCAATGGCATAGCGCTTGCAAAAGCCCTTTATGAAATTTATTCCTCAGCTCAAACCTGACGCTGACCAACACAGTAAATAAAGGTGATTGTGATGAAGAAAGAAGAAGTGATCGAAGCAATTGTATTAGCTAAAAAATCTAAAGAACTTACCTGGGAAGGTATGGCAGAAGAAGTCGGCATGGGCTCAGTATGGCTCACCTCAGCTTGTCTGGGCATGAATAGTATGCCCGAGGACGTTGCAGATAAGGTTTGTGCCTTACTTGATTTACCGGACGAAGCAAAGCCTGCATTGATGGAATACCCGACTAAAACCTGGGATCAATCCATTCCTCAAGACCCTTTAATTTATCGGCTATATGAAATTGTCGGTGTCTACGGCGATACGCTAAAAGAAGTAATACAAGAAAAGTTTGGCGACGGCATCATGAGCGCAATTGACTTCAGTATGGATGTTGAAAAAGAAGAGAACCCGAAAGGTGATCGCGTCGTCTTAACCATGAATGGTAAGTTCTTACCCTACAAAGCCTGGTAGCTTAATCGAGTACGAGGCCAGAGCTTCGTACTCACTTTTATTTATTGTTTTTACTTAATAATTTCTCGAACCCTATTTAAACAATTTTTAGTTCTCTATGAATGACAGTAGGCTGGACCGTCTTAGCCTAAGAGGACCTTTAACCCGATCAATATCAAAATCGTCCCACCTAACACTTCAGCTCGACTTTCGAGCCAAGTGCCTGTTTTCTCGCCAAGGTAGACTCCGGCAAAGCTAAATAGTGCAGTGGTTATAGCTATGAAAGCACAGGCTAGAAATCCGTTAACGTTCAGCAAAGTCAAGGAAAAGCCCGCCGCCATTGCGTCGATACTGGTGGCAATACCTAGAATGAACATAGCACGATGACTTATATGAGAAGGGACATTCTCTTCACCAGTAATAAGCGCTTCATAGATCATCTTAATACCAATAATCAAAAGCAATATAAACGATACCCAGGGAGCATAGGTTTCAGCAAAAACGAGAACACCTTTACCTCCTATAAAACCAATAAGGGGCATAAGGCCCTGAAAAAGGCCGAAGTAAATAGCGCACATTGTGGCAAGCTTTAGTGTGCCGACCGTTTTTTTTGAACCTAAACCAATAGACACAGCAAACGCATCCATACTTAACGCGATTGCCAGAAGTAACAATGCCAACAAAACGAACCCTTAGTTCAACTATATTTGGGTTGAGAAGTATACAAAACCTAGATGTTAGTGTGTTAAATGGATTTCTCAACGGGATTTATATTTCTTGTTTCTATGGTCGAAACTTTACCGGGCTGTGCATTCCCGCTTGGTAATGACCCGGAATATTGCAGGCAGCCTCTACTTCCCAAGCTTCTTCGAATGTCCAGATGAGCGTTTCGGTTTTTCCAGGTGCGACAGTAATGGCATTACCACCCGGACCGTGATGCATATTCGGGTTATTCATCATCATTTTCCCGTGCTCCATATGCTCATCCTTAGTACCAATGGCGAACTCATGCGGCACTGCGCCTTTGTTGGAGATCACAAACTTAATGGTTTCACCATTTTTAATATTGAACGGTTTATGGACAAAGCGCATCGCATCGTTCGCTTCAACATTTATCACTCGGTCTACATCATTTTCTTGTCCAGGATTACCCGCCAATGACCCGCCATGGTGTCCACCATGAGCGCCATGTTCCTCTCCATGATGTCCGCCATGCATACCTTCCTTCATTTCACCGCCCATGTGACCGTGGCCTCCTGTATCGCCCATATGCTTTTCTTGCATCATTTTGTGGTGATCGTGCTGGCCATCTCCCGCTGACATATGGTTCTCGCCATGCATATGGCCTGTGCCATCATCATGACTATGATTTGCGCATGCAGCTGTGATTAGGATTGCGCTGATAGCTGCAAAGCCAGTTATTGATTTCGTTAGTGATAGTTTCATTTTCATTATCCTTTCTGTGTTTATTTTGATAGTTGTGAATCGTTTTCTGTGAGGTCACTGTTCTCTTTTTTGAGCGTTACCTGTTTCCACACATAAAAAATCGCGGGAATTAACATCAAACTCAAGGCCAAGGTGCTGATCATGCCGCCAATCATGGGCCCTGCAATACGCTGCATTACTTCAGAACCTGTGCCCGTTCCCATCATGATTGGAATTAAACCGACCATCAGAGAGAGAACCGTCATCAAGATGGGGCGCACCCGCAGCCCGGCTCCCTGCATGACAGATTCACGAATATCTTCCTTCGTTAACAAACGCATATCTCGCTTGGCGTTTTCAATGGTGGCTTGATAGGATTGATTTAAATAAACCAACATCAGTACGCCGATCTCAACAGCCACACCTGCGAGAGCGATAAAACCAACCGCAACCGCTATCGACATGTTGTAATCCAGCCAATACATCAACCAAAGCCCTCCGATTAACGAAAATGGTACGGTTCCCATAATGATGAGTACTTCCAAAAAGTTACGGAAGCTCATGTAAAGAAGTAGCATGATGATCGCCAAGGTAAGTGGCACAACAGCTCGCAGACGTTCCTCGGCTCGTTGCATGTACTCGTATTGGCCAGACCAAGCGATGGAATAACCCGCCGGAATTTCGACTTGTTCAGAAACAATCTGTTGTGCTTCTTTGACGTATGACCCCAGATCACGCCCATCGATATCGACAAGCGTCCAACCATTTAAACGAGCATTTTCACTCTTAATTCCCGGCGGACCATCTGCGATATAAACATCAGCCACGTCAGCCAAAGCAATGTGTTGTTTTCCGGGAGTGACAATAGGCAGCAATTTCAGTTTTTGTTCGGAATCGCGATAATGTTGCGGATAACGCAGATTCACCGGATAACGCTCTAAACCTTCGATCGTTTCAGTAATATTCATGCCGCCAATCGAAGCACGCACGACTGCTTGAATATCCGCCACACTCATCCCAAAGCGTGCTGCGCGTTCACGGTCAATATCAATCTTTACATAGCGACCACCGGCGACGCGTTCAGAGTACACCGATGCCGTACCTTCCACTTCAGGTAAAACTTCTTCTAATCGTTTACCGATTTTCTCGATCTCAGACAAACTCGGGCCGGCGATCTTAATGCCTACAGGCGTTTTAATACCCGTTGATAGCATGTCGATTCGCGTTTTGATTGGCATGACCCAGGCATTCGTCAAACCAGGGAATTTAACCAAACTATCAAACTCCTGGCGTAGGCTTTCTGTCGTCACGCCAGCCCGCCATTCACTTCGCGGTTTAAGTTGAATGAATGTTTCGATCATCGTGAGCGGTGCTGGGTCAGTCGCTGTTTCGGCACGCCCGACTTTACCGAAAACAGACTCGACCTCTGGTACGGTTTTGATCAACTTATCGGTTTGTTGGAGTAGCTCTCTCGCCTTGCCGACTGATACACCGGCATATGTTGTAGGCATATACATCAAGTCACCTTCGTCCAATGGTGGCATGAATTCGCTTCCTAGCTTAGTCGCTGGCCATAAACCAACCACTAAGACAACAGCAGAAAACAAAAGAGTCGTTTTAGGAAAAGCCAACACACCTTTGATCACTGGTTTATACATGGCAATCATCAAGCGGTTAATCGGGTTTTTATGTTCAGGCGTCACTTTTCCACGAATAAAGTAGCCCATCAACACTGGCACGAGTGTAATAGCAAGACCTGCGGCAGCTGCCATCGCATAGGTTTTAGTGAACGCCAGGGGTGAAAACAACTTGCCTTCTTGTGCTTCAAGAGTGAACACAGGCAGAAAGCTGGCTGTAATAATCAACAAAGAGAAGAATAAAGGTGGCCCGACTTCAGATGCAGCCTGGGTAATCACCTGCCAACGGTTTTCATCTGTCAGCTCTGTTTTTTCCATATGCTTATGAACGTTTTCAATCATGACGATGGCGCCATCAACCATCGCACCGATCGCAATCGCGATTCCACCCAGAGACATAATATTGGCGTTCAAACCTTGCTGATACATGATGATAAAGGCCGTGAGAATACCCACAGGCAAGCTAACCAGTACAACCAGAGATGAACGGAAATGAAATAGGAAAAGCGCACAAATAATAGTTACGACGATAAACTCTTCTAATAGCTTTTCGTAGAGGTTATCGATTGCTCGACTAATCAGGCTTGAACGATCATAGGTTGTTACAACCTCTACTCCGTCAGGCAGGCCTTTCTTCAAACTCTCCAATTTTGCTTTCACATTATCAATAACGCTTTGTGCATTCTCGCCAAAGCGCATCACTACAACACCACCGACCACTTCACCTTCGCCGTTCAATTCAGCGATGCCGCGTCGCATCTGTGGACCCAATTCAATCTTGGCAATATCTTTCAAAAGCAGTGGCGTGTTATTAGCGTTTATACCGAGTGGAATATTTTTAATATCATCTACACTTTGCAAGTAGCCGCTAACGCGCACCATGTACTCTGCTTCAGCCATCTCGATAACAGAAGCACCGGTTTCCTGGTTGGCCTTTTTAATTGCCATGCCAACATGGGCTAAAGGAATGTCGTAAGAGCGGAGTAGGTTCGGATCAACTTCAATTTGGTACTGACGCACCATACCGCCTATTGTCGCTACTTCAGAAACGCCCGGAACCGTTTGCAACTCATACTTCAAGAACCAATCCTGAATGCTACGTAGCTCCGCTAAGTCATGTTGACCCGTTTTATCTACTAGCGCATAGAGATATACCCAGCCAACACCCGTTGCGTCAGGTCCCAATTGTGGTTTAGCAGATGCAGGTAACGAGCCGGACACTTGATTGAGGTATTCCAGAACCCTAGAACGCGCCCAATAAAGGTCCGTGCCATCCTCAAAGATCACATAAACATAGGAGTCACCAAAGAATGAAAAGCCCCGGACGGTAATCGCCCCCGGTACCGACAGCATCGCCGTCGTAAGCGGATAAGTTACCTGATCTTCAACGACTTGCGGTGCCTGTCCTGGGTAACTAGTTTTAATGATTACTTGCACATCAGACAGATCAGGGATTGCATCGATTGGCGTATTCTTGACAGAATACAAGCCAAACCCGATCAATATTGCCGTGCCTAATAGTACAAAAAACCGATTTTGTATCGACCACTTTATAATCGCGGCTATCATTATTTACTCCAGTAATCTTTCGTCAGCAAATGAATTTGGGCAGCACCGGAGTGCTGCTTTCATGTCGCTTATTTGCTGTTTATATTCTTGATGATGTAGTTATTGTCGTTGTCGACAAGTAAGGTAAAGTCGACCATTTGACCTGGCTTTAGAGAGCCCAAATCAACGCCCTTGTCGACTTTGAAGTTCATTTTCATCTTGGGCCAGTTCATCTCTGGCATGGGTTCGTGCTTAATGTTAATCATGCCTCGATCGGCCATGATTTTGTTAATACGTCCTTCACCCATTACCTCGCGCATATGTCCGGCGCCTTTTTCAGACATATTGCCCGACATTCCTTTATCCATACCTTTCATCATATGGCCTTTGCCCATATCTTTTCCGTTGCCATGTCCATGGTGATGGCCATCATTGGGTCCACTTGCAAAAACAGCTGTCGAGACAAGTAAGCCTGCACACATTGCTAAAGAAGTTAGTGTTTTATTCATTGTATTTTCCTCAAAGTGATTATTCTTAAAATTGCTTTTTGAACGTTCTATTTCAGTCTGACATTTGACATGACATAGTCCCCATCTGCGTTTTCCCGTAACGAGAATGTTAATTCATCGCCATCTTTGATTTCGGGCAGTTTCTCGCCCTCGGGTACTAAGAAGGACATACTCATCTCGGGCCAACTCCACTCAGGTATAGGCTCGTGAACGATTTCAATCATATTCATATCAAGCATTAACATTTTGACCTTGCCAGAGGTTTCGACTGAGGCTTTTTCTTCTTCGCCATTCGAACTCATATCCATGCTCATATGATCATGATTCATTTCCATTTCCATCGTCGCCATATCCATCATCGTTACCGCTGACAATCCTTCGGACGCTGCCGCCAATCTCGTCACCAGATAATCCCAATCCCCTGTTTTTTCGATCTCAAATTGGATTGCCTCGCCTTCCTTGAACTGACTGAGATCGACCTGATCTGACACCTGGAAGTCCATTTTCATCGTCGGCCATTCCCATTCTGGGATCGGGTCGTGTGTGACATTGATCATGCCCATACTCCCCATGACCTTATGAACTGTCCCCGAGGTAATCACTCTAGGACCCGCACTGCCTGTCATATCGCCATTCATCTCTTGACTCATTGCGGCTTCTTCCATACGCATTAGTTCGGCTTCGATATTTGATTCCGAATCAATCAGGAATTGCGCTGAAACAACAACGTCATCGCCATTAGACAGACCTTTAAGTATCTGTACCTTTGATTCCATTACCTCAACACCCTCCTTCATTGTCGATACGAGACCTTCCAGGCCAAGTTCTACAATGACAGATTTATAACGCCCCTCGCCCAGCGACTTCACGACTCGATTGTGATTTCCTGCTTTGATAACAGCGGATCTGGGCACCGTTGTCATGGCCTCTTGGGCCATATTCTCAACGCGTAAATTCGCCAACATATGAGGTCGCAAGGCAAAATCTGGGTTGTGTACTCGCGCTCGGAATTGCAAGGTGCGTGTTTTCTGATCAAGAGACGGATAGATGTAATTGATTATGCCGTTCCATTTGCCATCAGGTGACGAATTGAGATTTATCGCTACACTCTGACCACGTTCGATGAGATAAGCTTGTCGTTCATAGACTTCACCACGAACCCAGACGCTTTCCAGCGACCCTATCGACATCACTTCAGTCATAGGTCTGATATGCATGCCTTCACGCACGTTTAGATCAATGACAATTCCATCTTGTTCAGCCGTAAATTTCACCAATTGATCGACCTTACGTCTTTTCTTTAAATCATTGATATGACTGTCTCTCAAACCTAGCGATCGAAGGCGTGACTTTGACGCATTAATTAGGTTTCTGTTTTTGCTGCGCAATGCTGCTAGGTATTCTTCCTGCGCATTGACCAGCTCTGGACTATAAAGCTCAAACAGTGTTTGACCTTGTTTAACCGGATCACCACTAGCAGCAACGTTCAACCGTTCAATCCAACCCTCTACACGCGGGTGAATATGAGAGATTCGGCTCTCATCAAACTGGATAGTTCCTACGGTATCAATTGGCACCATAATCGCTTCGTTTTTAACCTTTGCGACTTTAACGCCGAGGTTATTCTCAACAGTGGCTGAGATCTTCACTGTATTATCATCACCGCTGTCTTCTTCATACACCGGAACTAAATCCATGCCCATCGGGGAAAGTCCAGGCCCATCTCGACGATAGTTTTTATCCATCGGAGCTACCCAGTACACTGGTTTCTTCTCGTTACTGTCGGCGGAGGACAACTCTCCATCACTCATTGTCCCCTGCATGAGTTGAGGGCCGAAAAAGGTCCCCAAGGCCAAACCAATAGCTAGGACAGTAATGGCTAAAATAAATTGCTTCATGTGTTGATTCTCCTTAGCTTTAGTTCAGCCAATAATTAATACGAGATAGAATAATTTGTTCATTCACAAGCAAGCGCAAACGCTGCACTTTTGCGCTTTGTTCCTTCAGAAACAGCTCAGATACGATGCGGAAATTGCCCTTATCTGACTCGTAGCTATGCATGGCGCTGTGCTTCTGCTTGCCTAATGTGGTTAATATTTTTTCTTCATAAAGCACACGTTGATCGCGGGTGATGTCATATTGGTTGGCGAGATCTTTCAACGTAAAGCGAGCTTGCTCTAATGCTTCTGAACGCTCCAACTCAATAGCTGCCTGACGATGCTTAGCCGCGCTGATCTGGCTGGATTGCTGACCTCGATTGAAAAAGGGGTACTGAACACTCACACCCGCTGAAAAGAAGTCGGCACGAGAAGACCCATCCATATTGTCGCCACTTCTCATGCCGTAGCTTAGCTCCACACCATAAGAGGGCTCCAAAGACTGCTCGGTCAAATTCACTTTGCTTTTTGCAATGTTAATTTTCTGATTTATCAAACGAATTTTTGGATGGTTTTGTAAGGAAGAAACAAGGTCGTTTGATTTAGCCAAAGTCAGTGTTGAAGTATCAAAAGATTCCAATTTCTTTGGCAATTGAGTACTCGTCAGCGTTTCGTTAGCGAGGGTATTAAGGCTATCCAGATTCTTTTGAAAACTTCGTCTTGCTTTGATCAAACGCTCTTCTAACTTGATGAGTTCGAGTTCCGCGCCAATCAGGTCGCTCTGATCCTTACTGCCAACTTCATATAATGATTGAATGAATTCATGTATTTGCTCTAGAAATACACGGTCTTCCGAAATGAGTTCA
>NZ_LWGE01000599.1:0-375 GCF_001635315.1 Oleiphilus sp. HI0123 | reverse complement strand
TTTTTACGATCCCTGAGGAAGGTTGGCAGGTATTGGAGTCGAAGGCTGAGGCGAGTGCTTTCACTAGAATAGGGCGGGTTGAGCCCAAGAGTTTTGGTGTTAAGGTCTTTTCTGGTGAGCAGGAAGTCGAAATAGAGAGAAAGGGGTTTCAGCATTTTGAGTAAGTTACCGCAAGGTTTTTTAAAGAATCCGGCACACTTTGCTGCTTTTGGTTTTGGTAGTGGTTGTGCACCGAAGGCACCCGGGACAGCAGGAACATTAATGGCGATTGTTCCTTATTTATGGCTGCAGCATTTAGCCTTAGAGTGGTACTTGGTGGTTATTGTGCTGAGCTTTGTTGTTGGCTGTTGGCTGTGTGCTAAAGCTTCCAAAGCC
>NZ_LWGE01000598.1:0-633 GCF_001635315.1 Oleiphilus sp. HI0123 | reverse complement strand
GGGGAACAAACTAAAAAACAGTGATGAAGGCTCATTCACTTCTATTGAATCAACTGGCCAGTCTCTATATAACAACCACCCTGTACCTTCGTATGAATCTACAAAACGATTAGCGTTATCGATACGATCGAACTCAGATTTCTTCTCGACTGTCTTTAAGGCCCTATCTTGGCGAGTCATAATGTATCCAGCCCAATCAGGTTTATGAGACTCAAAAAAGACTAGGTCAGTACCACTTCCAGTTGTAAAGGTATCGCCAACTAACTCGTGATAGTCTCGCGTTACATCTCTATCTGTCCAACACCCTTCACTCGAGTAGGCAGTACAAGTGGTCGCCCTATAAGCAGGCAATAGTGCTTCGATAAACAGCTGGGCATCAAGCGAATTGGCAATAGACCAACCTTGGTAAGCACCTTGAGTCAACGCACGCGTTTCTTCCAAAGTATTACCAGTCAGTTCATCCCAGCGTAGCCAATCCCGGTTGTTTCGGCTATCAGAAATAATGCTAGCATTAACATCTGCGTCATAGCTTAGCGAGCCAATAGTCATCGACATCACCAAACCCGACTGGCTCAGCAGAGCAGCCAATATAACGAAGATAAAGAAAGTGTTCGGCACTTTAGTTTGCTTGTT
>NZ_LWGE01000597.1:0-359 GCF_001635315.1 Oleiphilus sp. HI0123 | reverse complement strand
CGACCACTTCATCGACTCGTGAGCGATCAAAAATACTCGGCAGATACTCTTCAGGCCAGCGACGAATACCGGGAATTGCCGCATTTTCTGCAGGTTGCAAACCCACTATCTTGATATCTGGGTTCTTTTCTTTCAGAAACCTGGAGTTTCCCATAATGGTACCTGTCGTTCCCATGGCACTGACAAAGTGAGTAATTTTTCCATGAGTTTGCTCCCAGATTTCAGGCCCCGTCCCGCAATAATGAGCCAAGGGGTTGTCATCGTTCGCGAACTGGTCGAGGACAATGCCCTTGCCTTCGGCCGCCATTGACTGCGCCAGGTCACGAGCGCCCTCCATACCTTCTTCTTTGCTAACATAG
>NZ_LWGE01000596.1:0-559 GCF_001635315.1 Oleiphilus sp. HI0123 | reverse complement strand
ATTGAAGTATTCACTCAAGCAAATTGAAGTATTCATTGCGACCGCTAACTTTCAAAATATTACTTTAGCTGCCGAAGCGCTAAATATGTCTCAATCCGCTGCGAGTGAGTCACTCAAGAATCTTGAAAGCCAGTTTGATATAAAACTATTTGATCGGGCTGGTAAACGCTTACAACTCAATGATTTCGGAAGATTAATTCGAAAGCAGGCAGAAACACTGATTGACCAAGCAAAAAGCCTGGAGCTGAGCTTACAGCAGAACCAGCTTAGCGCGGACCTAAATATTGGCGCCACGTTATCTATCGGTAACTACCTGGCTATTCACATTCTTTCAGAGTTCAAAGGTAAATTCCCGACCGCTAAAGCAGCACTAAGCGTTGGCAACACAACTAAAATTACCGAGCAAGTCGCAAACTTTGAGCTCGATGTGGGCCTAATCGAAGGCGAGGTGTCTCATCCCGACTTAAACATTAGGCCTTGGATGGATGATGAGTTAGTGGTCTTCTGCGACCCGAAATCTGAGCTAAGTACGCTTTCACACGTTAGTGACCAACAGCTA
>NZ_LWGE01000595.1:0-532 GCF_001635315.1 Oleiphilus sp. HI0123 | reverse complement strand
TCGTCACTCAAAGCCTCGACAAGCATTTTATACTGCACAGAATCTCTTGGCGGCATTAAGGTACTTTCCTTATCAGTATTCTGATAACGCTCCCAGTCCAGAACGTCTCGAATTTCTGCTTTATCTTTGATCTTATCAAGCACAATTTGCTCGTTATCACCTGACATAAAATCAAGGCGCTTAGCAGGGTTACCTCGATGACAAGTGAAGCAATACTGCTCAAACAACTTAAGTTCTTGATATTCGTTTATCTCTAACTTAGGCGCGCTACTCACTCGTGGCAAAGACATGTCAGATGTATCTAAACAACAATACTGAAGATCCTTAGCTAATAAAGCCTTCATAGTTGCCACCCGAGAAAAAGGCTTTGCTTCAAAGAATTCAACCGGTAAGTCAGAAACTCTTTGCAAGATGGCGTCTATCTTGTAGCTATAGTGAGCGTTGAGTGTTTTCAAATCTGAGTCAGTGAAGAAACTGGCGATACCATAGACACCATCGATATCCGATTTACTTAGCGTTTGTTTTGGCTCCC
>NZ_LWGE01000594.1:0-269 GCF_001635315.1 Oleiphilus sp. HI0123 | reverse complement strand
ACGATGACTTTCGAAGCCAGCACAGCCGTAAAGCAAAATCACGAAGACTGTGTACCTGTCACACAACTAACAGGTTATTGGCGCTTTACACCACAAGGTGATGGCTATATTTTTGTCGAATATGAAACGCATGCTGATCCTAGCGGAGACCTACCGGCATGGCTCGCCAACAGCTTCGTTGTTGACCAACCGTTAGGCACACTAGAAAAAATGCGTAGACGCGTCGAAAGCAATAGCTATCAGCTGCCCAAAGAAATGTCGTACATCAT
>NZ_LWGE01000593.1:0-545 GCF_001635315.1 Oleiphilus sp. HI0123 | reverse complement strand
TAAATCTGCCTGTATGGCGGGTAGTAGTATTAAAGTGTCTCTAAGTCGTGATAGGTCACGAGGGCGTGCAGATCTAAGCGCAATCCTGGCGAGTATACGCTGTACATCTCCGACTTGTTTTAAATTCGTTTGAATGGCGTCGTAGTTATAGGATTGCTCAAGTGAAGACACGCAATCTAGACGGGCATTCACAATTTCCCGGTCTCTTAAAGGGTGGTGGAGCCAGCGCCTAAGCAAGCGGCTACCCATTGCAGTTTTACAGGCATCCATTGCCCACGCCAAGGTGTGATTACTTTCGCCAGCAAGGTTGGTGTCAATTTCTAGGTTCTTGCGACTGGCTGCATCGAGTAGAATGTATTGACTACGCTCTTCTTTATTGATGGTGACAATATGAGGCAGCTCATTACGCTGAGTATCCTTTGCATACTGCAGCAGACAACCCGCCGCGCAGATAGCTAATTGCATCGAATCGATACCAAAGCCGCTTAAGTCTTTCGTTTTAAATTGAGTAGTCAATAAGCTTTTTGCGGAATCAAGATCATAAA
>NZ_LWGE01000592.1:0-314 GCF_001635315.1 Oleiphilus sp. HI0123 | reverse complement strand
GACTATAGCTGGCTTTGATGATGAAATAGCAAATGCAATTACTGCTGAAGCAACGCGTCAAGAAGAACACATTGAACTGATTGCATCAGAAAACTACACCAGCCCTCGCGTGATGGAGGCTCAAGGTTCTGCATTAACGAATAAGTATGCTGAAGGCTATCCGGGTAAGCGTTACTACGGTGGTTGTGAGCATGTTGACGTGGTTGAGCAGCTAGCGATTGATCGTGCTAAAGAGTTGTTTGGTGCTGACTACGCAAACGTTCAACCTCATTCAGGTTCGCAAGCCAATGCTGCTGTTTATATGGCGCTTTGCT
>NZ_LWGE01000591.1:0-378 GCF_001635315.1 Oleiphilus sp. HI0123 | reverse complement strand
GCTTACGACCAGGCGAGAAGTTATACGAAGAGTTGTTGATTGGCGACGACCCTTTACCAACCAGTCATTCTCGAATTATGAAAGGTCGTGAGATCTCATTACCTTGGGTTGAAGTAGAAGCCTTGCTTGAGAAGATTGATAAATACTCTCATCTATTTGATTGTTCTTCAGTGCGTGAGACGCTACTTAAAGCGCCTCTAGGGTATAACCCATCGAACGAGATTGATGACCTTGTTTGGAAGCAATCTCAGCATGAGTTGATACCCGAACATAATGCTTCAGCGAATGAAGAAGCACCCGTAAAGCCAAAAGTGGTTTCGATTTCAAAATCGCCCAAAAAACTGGCCTGATTTACTGCGCTGCCAAATAAGGGTGGCG
>NZ_LWGE01000590.1:0-5537 GCF_001635315.1 Oleiphilus sp. HI0123 | reverse complement strand
CCTTTTAACGATGATGACGTAAAAGAAGATGGAGCCATTGTTGCCGATGCGGGTTCGCGTATAGAGCTAGAGTCAATCGAAGTTAAAACGGCTCACGCCGGTAAGATCAAGAAAGTTGCTGAAATCGAAGTTAGTAGCGCAAGTGAAAACAATGACAAGCACGCGCTTGTTATCGTTATCAATGTGCACGCAACAACCAACAAAGGGTTTTCGGGAACAGATGTTAAACAGTTGCTGGAAGCTTGTGGTCTCGATCACGGTGATATGTCTATCTTTCATCGCCACGAAGAAGATGACCTGTTAAGCCCTATCCAATTTAGTGTTGCTAACGCTATCGAACCTGGATATTTTGATCCAGATACATTAGCTGAAATATCCACGCCTGGAGTGAGCTTCTTTATGACCCTGCCTGGGCCTAAGGATTACAGTAAAGCTTTCGAATTTATGCTCGAAACCGCGCAGTGTTTTGCTAGAAACTTGCAAGGCGAACTTAAGGATGAAAACCTAAGTGTGATGACGCCACAAACTATTGAGCATTGTCGCTCAAAGATTAAAGAGTTTGAACGCCGCCAGCTGTCTAAAGTAAAACTTTAATCAGCGAAAATTTCACTAACATCAGCGCTAGCCTTACATGTCCAAATCTATCGATGCCTCGCGCTCACGCGCAAACGAGCTAAACCAGCTGCTTTCACGCTATGCATACCAGTATTACGTTTTAGATGACCCAAGTGTACCCGATTCCGAATACGATCGATTATTTAAGGAGCTTCAAGATATTGAAGCTGCGTACCCGGAGTTAATTAGTGCTGATTCTCCGACTCAAAGGGTTGGCGGCCAACCGCTCGATAAATTCGCCCAGATTGAGCATAAGATTCCTATGCTTTCTTTGGATAATGCATTTTCTGCTGATGATTTACAGGCCTTTGATTCTCGACTACATGCGCGCCTAAGCGGCTCTGCCACGATAAGTTATGTTGCAGAACCAAAATTAGATGGTGTTGCAGTAAGCCTTTTTTATAAGCAAGGCAAGTTAATTTATGGTGCGACTCGTGGTGATGGAAAAGTGGGCGAAGATATTACTCACAACGTACGTACCATCAACTCAATACCGCTTCGTTTGCTTGGTAGTGGTTTCCCTGATGAACTAGAAGTGAGGGGTGAGATATTTATGCCTCTGGTTTCATTCAATCGACTTAATGAAGAAGCGCAAACGAACGGAGACAAACTGTTCGTTAATCCGCGTAATGCTGCCGCAGGTAGTTTACGCCAGCTCGATTCCAAAGTGACAGCGAAAAGGCAATTGAAGATGTGCGCCTATTCTGTTGGCTACTCTTCTGGACTAGGGCTTCCCAGTAGTCACTTCTCAACACTTGAAAAGCTTAATGAATGGGGCTTTGTGGTCAATAGCGATATGCAGCAACTTCAAAATATTGAGGAATGTATCGCTTACTGTGAGATGCTTAGCGATAAGAGGTCATCACTCGATTATGAAATAGACGGCATCGTGTTTAAGGTGGATGATTTTGCAGCCCAAATGGAATTAGGCTTCGTTGCGCGTGCGCCACGCTGGGCTGTTGCTTATAAGTTTCCTGCTCAAGAGGAGCTTACAGTGCTCGAAAGCGTTGACTTTCAGGTTGGGCGTACCGGCGTTCTCACGCCTGTTGCTCGTTTAAAGCCTGTTTTTGTCGGTGGCGTGACCGTTAGCAACGCAACCTTGCATAATATGGATGAAGTTAAGCGTTTACAAATAAGGGTAGGTGACACGGTTGTCATTCGCCGTGCCGGTGACGTAATCCCTAAAGTTGTACGATGTGTTAAAGAGCGTCGACCACCAGATAGTGTTGATATTGTCCTGCCAAAGTGCTGCCCCGTTTGTGATTCCCCTATAGAAATTGAAGAAGATGGCGTGCTCGCTCGATGTAGCGGCACACTTGTCTGTGGCGCGCAATTAAAAGAGTCTATAAAGCACTTTGCCAGTAGAAAGGCTATGGATATTGACGGTTTGGGTGATAAGTTAATCGACCAGCTTATTGATAAAGAGCTAATCCAGGACGTAAGTGATTTATATAGACTTGATGCAAAGAACTTAGCGCTCTTAGAGCGTATGGGTGAAAAGTCAGCAAAAAATATTGTATCCGCCATCGAGATATCCAAGCGATGTACACTTGCTCAATTTATTTTCGCTTTGGGAATTCCAGAGGTTGGTGAAACAACGGCAGAGC
Source organism: Oleiphilus sp. HI0123 (assembly GCF_001635315.1). Classification (NCBI taxonomy): domain Bacteria; kingdom Pseudomonadati; phylum Pseudomonadota; class Gammaproteobacteria; order Oceanospirillales; family Oleiphilaceae; genus Oleiphilus; species Oleiphilus sp. HI0123. Next base: position 3,315 of record NZ_LWGE01000590.1, on the reverse strand, counting down.
TATTGGCTGAGCAGTTTGAAAAACTAGAGCGCTTAATGCAAGCAAGCAAAGAGCAATTGATAGCGTTAAATGATATCGGGCCGATAATGGCTGACAATATATTTACGTTTTTTCAGTTCGAGAACAATCAACAAAAAATATCCCAGCTAATCGAGTTGGGAGTGAGTCCAGCGCCTTTAATTGTGCCAAAGCAAAGCTTTGAAAGTGCGTTTAAAGACAAAAAAGTTGTTATTACCGGTACGCTTCCAAGTATGGGGCGTGACCAGATGAAAGCACTACTTAAGGAAAATGGTGCCAAAGTTCAATCAAGTGTATCTAGCAAAACGGACTACTTAATTGCGGGTGATGCTGCCGGTTCTAAGCTAGATAAGGCAGCTAAACTCGGTGTCGAGGTGCTTAATGAGGAACAAGTGCTCTCACTAGTTAAATAAGTGTGAACTATAAGACGTTTCCATAAAGTCCAGCTGTCACTTACTCACTGTTTTTAATATCATTTAATAGATTCAATAATTTGCGACGTCAACGCAAAAAAACAATGAGTAGAGTAATGGATTATTTGCACGTCTTGATCAAAGCAACTTTTACATCAGTTTGTCTAATGCTAATCGGTGGCTGTACTGGCGATAGTGATAGCTCTGAACCACAAATAGCTGCTGTCGAGCTATCCAGCCCACCACTCGAAATACTTGGATTCCCACCCCAAACCCTATACTACGATAGTCCATTTACATTTACTTTTGGTGCTGCTGGTGGGTCTGGTGCATATCAAATGGCCTATGTTAAGCATCCTGAAATTAATGATGATGTAACCGACATCGATACGAATATTGTTGATATGTACATCGAAAACATTAGCTCTTCCGCTGATGATGATGACGCAATAAAGCCTGCATTTAAGCTAGAGGCTTTAGTAGAGTTTCCAGAGGGAGCATCTCCGGAAACTCTGGTAGGTAGAAACTATACATACGGGCTTGAATTGAGTGATGGTATTAATTCAACTTCTGAAACATATGATTTCTCTGTTGCTGCAAACGCTCTTTCTTTCTCGGGAGGCTCGATTATCAACGAGGGGGCTTCCTCTATCGCAAGCATTAATAATCTTGTAACGGCCTATAATGCTGGTAACACCCTCGTTTGTAACCAAGTTGGTGACATAAGTTTAGGCCGTAGGGATGTCGACGGCGTGCATGTTTACCCTGCAGCTTTCCTTGTTGAATTAGAGGCACCTGTCTCAAAACGGACAACTGCTTATTATAAAACCACATCCAAATACAGCTCAGATCTGCGAGAAAGAAACGCCTCGAACATAGAGTATGCTCGCCCTGATGTTGATTATCGTTCAATTGCAGAGGGTGATGGTAAGGTAGTCTTTGAGGCTGGGCAGTCAGCCTGTTTTGTGTTGGTAGAGACAATTGATGATGGGATAATTGAGAGTAATGAGACCTTTGAAATAGAATTTACCTCGGTAGAAGGTGCGCTGATAGACATTGCTTCAGCAAATAAAACTATTGAAATTATCGACAATGAGCCTAGCGTAACAATGTCAAATATTGAAAGTGTAGGAAATGAGGGCTCCTCTTACAACATTCCCGTTAACCTACGGGCACCCTATGTAGCAGACGTTGAAATTGCTATTTATGTCGATACAGATAAAACAACAGCGGAGCAGTCTGATTATTTGCTTACCCCTGAAAACGGAGTTTTGCTGATTCCTGCTGGTAGTCTAAACGGGGCGATTTCCGTTGATATTCTAGAGAACGAAGATTTCGATGACGACTTAAGCGAAGATGAAAAAATAGTTATCCGTACAGATATTGAGGATATTATTGATGCAGAGCCAAGTGAGTTTATTATCAATGACTGGGTCGATAACGCAGTTGTTGCAAGAGGTGAAATTGGACAAGAGGCTGTAGATTTTACTATTGACTCAAATGGCCGTGTAATTTCCTTAATTTCTGACACTTCAAATATTAATAGCGTAATTACCTTGAGTTTGAGGCATCGTTCTGGCGATATTGCTTTAGTTGACGGCCTGTCTGACTTGGTCATTGCGCTTCCAGATACGAATCTTAAGCCAATATCAATTTCGACAAGTAAGGATGAAGTTGATCGAATAGTTATTGTGTACGAAGTGGAAGCGCAAAATGCTGATGGTTTTTTTGGACGCCGCGATTTTGGCGTTATGGTCTTGGCTGGGAGTGAATCCGGCGCGTTTGATGTCGAGTCTACTTCATATTATGGAAGCGAGGAAGATGATTTCATAAGCAGTACTCGCTTGTATGGTAAGGAATTGTACGTTTCGGGAAATACCTCTGGGTTCATGTTGAATGGTGAGCCTGCCGATATTGCGAATCGAGGCGGAGTCGACGGCTTTGTCTATAAAATTGATATCACTAACAATGCACCTGTTTGGTATCGCTTTGTTGGAACTGAAGAAGACGATGACATAAAAAGCATCGATGCGGGCAATCGAGACCTGATTTCGCTTAGCGGAATAAGAACGAGTTCGATGGATGGAGCTATTGGTTCACTTTCTGTAAGCACAAAGCTCACTCGCGAGAATGTAGATTTTCCAGAAATAAGTTCAAACCGTGATGATAATGTAAGGGTGATCAGATATGACTCTGACCTTTCCGGCTTTAGTGTGCTAGCTGATGGCCTTGGATTAGAGTACTCAACCACAGGTGTGACAAGCTCGTTAACCAGGGATGTGGTGGTTTATAGTTATGATTCTGCTTTTAATTCGACTGGTTATACAGAAATTTCTTCATCCGGGGCTGATGTTGGTGTCGCGATGATAAATACTGATGAAGACGACTTGCTTATTGTCGCAGGACAAACTGATGGTCAGTTTTCTGATCAAACCAAACTTGGTGGTGATGATGCCTTTGTGACGGTACTTGGCAGAGAGGGAGCCGGATATTCACAGATTGGGCTTGTGCAATTTGGTTCAATACAAAATGACAGAGTGATATCACTTAAGGAGTATAGTGATAGTAAGTTTCTTGTGTTGTGGAGTGAAATGCAAACTGACCCTGGGCAGGAGACTTATAGGATATCGGCGTTTTCTAATAGTGGCGAAATGTTGTCCTCGCCACTATAGCGTTTCACAATGATAAAGTGGTGCTCAGAGGCTATAAGCGCCTTTTAGTAGCATTCTCAACTGAAGCTTTGTCTTGTCTGCTTCTTTCGTGCGTTCGGTCTTTGTGGCGTCCAGGCAGTTGCCGCCCATCTGAAAAACAATCGTTACCATAGCTTCCGCTAAAGCGTTGCGCGTCTGATAATCCAAGGCGGCTTTGTTTGTTCCTTCTATCG
>NZ_LWGE01000589.1:0-334 GCF_001635315.1 Oleiphilus sp. HI0123 | reverse complement strand
GAAACTCAGACTGCTCTGGATGAGACTCTTCCAGCTCACTCGTTTTTGCTGACAAGAACTCTTCTGAAGCAACCCGATCCACACTGACTCGGTACTCACCTTCGATCAGCACTTTAACCGTACCATCGGGCAGCTTTAACATTTGCAATATATTTGCAACCGTACCAACGGAATATAATTCATCGATTGACGGATCGTCTTCGATGGCAGTTTTTTGTGTGAGTAAGAGAAGCTTCTTGTCAGAAGCCATGGCCGCTTCAAGCGCCATAATAGACTTTTCTCTACCAACGAAAAGAGGAATCACCATATGCGGAAAGACAACGACATCCCTCAA
>NZ_LWGE01000588.1:0-285 GCF_001635315.1 Oleiphilus sp. HI0123 | reverse complement strand
CCCAACCTCTAATTGCGCCTTCTGCAAGTGTCAGGCTAGGGTTGTGTACGATTCTTTCAGGATCAAAAAACTGATTAACGCCTAAGCCATCACAGGAGCTACAGGCACCGGCAGGATTGTTAAAAGAGAACATACGAGGCTCAAGCTCACTAATCGCATAACCACAATGTGGGCAGGCAAATCGTGAAGAGAAAATGATTTCATCCTGGCTGTCGTCTTCCCCCATTGGGGCAACAACTGCAATGCCATCTGTAAGAGCAAGGCATGTCTCAAAGGATTCTGCAA
>NZ_LWGE01000587.1:0-507 GCF_001635315.1 Oleiphilus sp. HI0123 | reverse complement strand
TGTGCGCACCAATTTTGTGCATTGCTTTTTTGGGGTGTTCCCTATTGGTGCTCTCTATGTGTTAGTTAATTTTGAACGCTCTGGCGATAGGTCGATGAACTGTAAATTGACTACTGGCTGAGATAAGAGCCTTGTTTTGTGGGTCGATAACTTGGACCGTGATCGTGTGTGTTCCTCTATTTAGGCTTGTTAGCAGCAAGCTCGCCCCTTTTTGTAATGCAACTTCGGCACCATCCAGCAGAAAGCGCAGTTTGTCCTCTGCTCTTAATGAAGGCTCTAATATGGTGCTTACAGTGATGTCACCCGTGCCTGAGTGGAGTGCGCTCCGGTCTATTGGTGCGCTAATAACAAGTGACTGGTAAAGAAAGCTGTCGTCTGTAGGTGCAGAGCTAAAACTTATGGGGCTTGGTTTTAGTGCAGGTATGGTTGGAACGGGTTCGACTTCCAAGGTGACGGCGTTGCTTTGTGGTTGGTCTGAGTACGATATGCTGCCATCTGGTTTTGTGA
>NZ_LWGE01000586.1:0-557 GCF_001635315.1 Oleiphilus sp. HI0123 | reverse complement strand
TCTTCTGCAGTTTCGCGCGTGATTTCATGAGCTTGTTTTATTGCGTCACCCTGTAAGCGTTGCCAAAACTCAGTGTCCATAGATTGGCTAGAGCTAAGGTGCTCTTTTAATTCTTCAATTTGTACAGGGTCTAAGCCTGTATGAGCTTTGCTATCCAGAAGCTCTTGCTTAAATTCAGTGAGTTGGTTTCCTAAAAACAGACTTACTTCTGCAGCAACTTCCTCTTTAATGGACTCAGTTTTCTTATTAATTTCGTTGACGTATTCATCCATGATGCCTTTTAAGTGATCCTGCTGCTCTTGCTTTGAATCACTCAGGATGCGTTTGACATGATCGTATTGCTCGTCGAATAGACTGGATAGGAGCTCGTGAAGGCGGTTGTTAACATTCGCTTTTACGGCTGATCGAGCGACTTGTTCAATGATATCAGACGAAGCTTCGACACTCGGCGCTGCGGCAGGTTTGTCTTGAAGTTCGTCCGGAAGCTCAGTTTTGCTGATTTTACCAAGTTGAGCCTGTTCCTGATCACTAAGAGAGATAGAAATCGCAGGTTTGGG
>NZ_LWGE01000585.1:0-836 GCF_001635315.1 Oleiphilus sp. HI0123 | reverse complement strand
TCGTGAATAGTGATGAGCAAAACTAGGCTCAATACCATTACTTGCGTTATTGGCAAGTGAAAGCGAAATAGTACCCGTAGGTGCGATAGAAGTGTGGTGAGTAAAACGAGCACCTTGTCGGCTAATTTTTCGATTAGTTCCGGCTCATGCTCACCAACTTTCTGCATGTAACGGCTGTATTTTGCGTGAAGTACTTTACCTTTTACTTCATCGCCAACCTGGTAGCCTTCGGCTCTCATTTCAGGGCGTTTAAGAAGCATCTCCTCATCAACGATGAAGGTCTCTTCCATGATTGGCGCAGGGCCTTTTTCTTCTGAAAGCGCTAGGCCTTGTTTCCAGCCTTCAATAGACATCTCACGGTTTACCTTTTCAGTAAACTCGATTGACTCAGGTGAGCCATAAGCCATCTTAAGCATGGTGCAGGTAGAGCCAAGACCCAGAATTCCCATACCGTGACGGCGCTTGAAGTTAATTTCGTTACGCTGGCCAATTAGCGGAAGGCCGTTGATCTCGACAACGTTATCAAGCATGCGCGTAAAGATGCCCACAGCTTTTTTATACTTTTCGAAGTTAAAAAAGGCTTTGTCAGTAAATGGACGCTCAACAAATTTGGTCAGGTTCACCGAGCCTAGCAAGCAGCTGCCATAAGGTGGTAGAGNTTGCTCGCCGCATGGGTTGGTTGCGCGAATGTTTTCACAATACCAGTTGTTGTTCATCTCGTTAACTTTATCGATAAGGATAAAGCCTGGCTCAGCGAAGTCATAGGTAGACGTCATGATGCTGTCCCAGATGTACTTCGCTTTTACAGTGTTATAAATGCGACACGCTACCTGACC
>NZ_LWGE01000584.1:0-264 GCF_001635315.1 Oleiphilus sp. HI0123 | reverse complement strand
TATCAACCATGTTGAATACAGTGGGTGAGGTGAGCTTATCGCAAACTTTGTTACTAAGAGCGATGCAAAGCTATTTGTTCTCGGAAGCCTCTAGTCGTAACTTGGCATCGGCTGTTTAGAAAGGTGAGTCTATGAAGCTGGTTTTTATACATGGCTCGGGTATGAATAGTGTGGTTTGGGAGCAGCAGCTTGTGCATTTCAGCCACTCGGAAGCGGTTGATTTACCGGGACATCCTAATGGCCCAAAGCTTAAAACTATGGAAG
>NZ_LWGE01000583.1:0-426 GCF_001635315.1 Oleiphilus sp. HI0123 | reverse complement strand
GTTGGCCTCCTTTCACCGAGAAGCTTAAAGTCTGAGCAAGTGTAAACAAGGGTAAAACCATTGCTGACAGACTAATATTTAAGCACCCTCTTCGTTAAACTAGAGCTACCTAAACGAAGAGCGTGGTGAAATATGATCTGGAACCTGGAAGAAAGAAAGTCTAATAAGAGCCTACAGTCAATACTACAAGGCTTGGTATTATTTGCCATGATGTTTTCATTGGCGGCACTTGCTGAAGCTGATGAACTTTCTTCTCGTCTGGAATCACACTTCAATGCCGATAGCTCGTATCGCTTTATCAACTATGAAAGTGTTAATCAGGTGCATGCTGATGAGTATGGCAGCATGCGCTACTTAGTGATGGATTTTGATTTGCGACTTGCCAGTAATGATCTTCAAGGCAGTATTCACCAGATTTGTAATACT
>NZ_LWGE01000582.1:0-626 GCF_001635315.1 Oleiphilus sp. HI0123 | reverse complement strand
TAAAGGAAGGGTCTCTAAGCAAATTTGTTATCAGCTGACCTCTATCTGACTCTCGTTTAAAGCCAAGTACTGTACTTGCAGAGTCATTCCACCAGTCCATCGCACCTTCAGAGTTAGTCATGACGACAGCCTCTTTTAGTGCATTGGTAGATAATTGGACACGAGCAATCATTGACCGCAAGTTTTCTTGAGTAATGCGATTTTGATATTGAATTTGATATAGACCGTCAAACAGATCGCCCCATAAACCATGGCTTTCGGGAATTGCTTGGTCTTCTTGTACACTGTAAAGCCAACGATGCAGCTTAACAGCCTGGCTGATTGTCCAGGCTAAGTAGGCAAAGCAGCCAATCGCGAGAACCCACGCTAATTCCCCAATCAGCAGGCCAAGTACCAGCAAGCCAATCACAGCCCAAAAAAGGGAGTATAAGTGACCGATGATTCGTTTGTGCATAACCTTATGCTCCAGCACAGGAAGACAGATTCATTCTCTGATTCAATAGTTTGCCATTAAAACGCAAACGGTACAGAGAGTGTGCACCCTTCGTCAATGATCGAAGTCATGTGCATGAAAAATCGAGCTCCTTGCCACCTTTCTTATTTTATAACAAAGTTACCAATGCTCA
>NZ_LWGE01000581.1:0-256 GCF_001635315.1 Oleiphilus sp. HI0123 | reverse complement strand
TATATGGCTGAAGCTTTGCGCTTGGCCAATAAAGGGGTGTATACAACCCAGCCAAACCCACGGGTAGGTTGTGTCTTGGTGAGGGGCGGTCAAATTGTGGGGCGTGGTTGGCATAAGAAGGCCGGAACAGGGCATGCAGAGGTAAACGCCCTCGCTGAAGCGGGAGGACTCGCGCAAGGTTCGACAGCTTACGTTACTTTGGAACCCTGCAGCCACTTTGGTCGAACACCTCCCTGTGCTAAAGCCTTAATTGATG
>NZ_LWGE01000580.1:0-1347 GCF_001635315.1 Oleiphilus sp. HI0123 | reverse complement strand
AACATACTTGCCAACCTCTTCTTCCTGCTGCTTACCTGCATCTTCTTCAGACATAACGTTCAATTCCCAGCCGGTCAATTCACCAGCCAGACGAACATTTTGCCCTGCTCGACCGATTGCCATAGCCAAGTTATCTTCAGATACCGCAACGTTCATGGAATTTGTTTCTTCGTCTACTACGATAGAAGCAACCTCGGCAGGCGCCATGGCGTTAACCACTAGCTGAGCCGGGTTATCATCCCAGACGATGATATCGACACGCTCATTACCTAACTCACCTGAGACGGCCTGAACTCGTGCTCCACGCATACCAACACAAGCACCAACCGGATCAATTCGCTTATCATTAGTTTTTACAGCGATTTTAGCTCGAGAACCTGGATCACGCGCCGCGGCACGAATCTCGATAACTTCTTCTGAAATCTCAGGCACTTCAATTTTAAACAACTCGATCAACATACCTGGCGCTGAACGGCTCAGAATAAGTTGAGGGCCACGAACTTCAACTCGAATTTCTTCTAGAAGCGCCCTAACACGGTCGCCCATTCGGAAAACTTCACGAGCGATCAGATTCTCACGAGGAAGTAATGCCTCAGCATTGTTACCTAGATCAACAATCACATTATCTCGTGTTACTTTCTTCACGGTACCTGAAACAAGTTCACCGACGCGATCGCGATAACTATCGACAATCTTCTCTCGCTCTGCTTCGCGAACTTTCTGGACAATAATCTGCTTTGCTGCCTGAGCACCAATTCGACCGAATGAAATTGATTCAACCTGTTCGGTATGAATATCGCCTGGTTGCAGAGATGTATCTATTTCCTCTGCTTCCTGCATTGTCAACTCGGTACCCAAACCTGGAACAGCTTCATTATCAACGATAGTCCAATGCCTGAAGGTTTCGTGATCACCCGTCTTACGGTCGATCTTAACTTCAATATTGGCGTCTTCTTCGTCTTCGTAACGTTTTTTGGTTGCTGCCGCTAAAGCCAGTTCAATCGCTTCAAAAATAATATCTTTTTCAACACCCTTTTCATTTGAAACTGCTTCAACAACTAGCAAAATTTCTTTATTCATCGCGTCATTCGCTCCAATCTTCAAATTCAATCAAACTGCGGCACTACGTTCGCTTTTTCAATCGCTTCAATAGGAAATAAAAATTCTTCTTCACCAACCTGAAGAACAATATCATTTCCTTCCAATCCTTTTAGTAAACCACTGTACTTGCGACGACCTTCATAGGCCATGCGTAATTTCAAGGCAACTTGGTGCCCCTGAAACCGTTCATAGTGATTTAGCTTATATAATGGACGATCCATGCCTGGCGAAGAAACCTCCAAGGTA
>NZ_LWGE01000579.1:0-269 GCF_001635315.1 Oleiphilus sp. HI0123 | reverse complement strand
TACCAACATTATATTATTCGATCAGGCCATATCAGACACCGTTCTTAACAATCTTCGGCTAATGTGGGAACTTGGTGCAAAACTGGACTACAGAAAAACGATCGCTAAAACGGCTTTCCATTTTTATCAACGAAGCTTGTTTGAGAAAAGGCAGACTTATAGCTTGTTCGCAGGAGGCTCAAATGTTGTTGGCTGCCTCGGCTTCGTCAATGCTGCTTTTGAACTGAAAATGCAAATTGATGCTCAGTTAATTCCCGAACCTGACTATC
>NZ_LWGE01000578.1:0-277 GCF_001635315.1 Oleiphilus sp. HI0123 | reverse complement strand
TAGCGGTTTACTTGGCTCCCGATAAAGAACGCTAATGCTCACTTTCAATCATTCACTCGATAATCAATCTGGCTGTTTCATCCTTATCAATTAAGTCTACTTGAACGTCCGACTAGCGGACAAAATTACCCTAGAATGTTGACCCAAATAGACGCGAGATCAATACGGGTACGGCAGTCTCTACGCGTAGAATTCTTTCGCCTAAATGAACTCCTTCAAAACCGGCTTCTTTGAGCTTGTTTACTTCATACTCAGTAAAGCCACCTTCGGGGCCGAT
>NZ_LWGE01000577.1:0-544 GCF_001635315.1 Oleiphilus sp. HI0123 | reverse complement strand
CAATGTAAATAGTGGTTGACCTTCGGTCTGGATTCCGATGGAATATGCTTATAAGGTGAATGTGACCCGTGACCCTTTAATTATATGGTCGGGCTTTCTTGTCTCGGCACCTGTGATAAGTTTGTTCGGTTAGTAGTCAGTGATCATAAAAGGATTTAAGTGATGACATGGAATTCGACCCGCTTGCAATTAGACAAAGCCTTCTTGTTTGTTAGTGATGATTCTTTAGCATGTTCTTCTGCGCGACGTGTAGCTAAATTTAAAGGCCTGCGTATACAAAGTGCAAACTCTATTCAATCAGCTATTTCCTTTTTGGAACATAAACCCGCTGATTATTTTCTGGTTGTGATGGATGAGGAGAGCGCCAGCTTTTCGGCATATTCATTTTTAAACGAAGCTGATCAGCGTTGGCCTCATATCAAGGTTGTTTCGACTAGTAGCTTTATCGATAGCGGTGAACTCTTATCAAAGACTCCAAAAAATCTGGAGCTGGATGCTGTGTTGAGCTGCTTATTGAGTAAAGCCTGTGAGGAGCTTTTGAGTG
>NZ_LWGE01000576.1:0-228 GCF_001635315.1 Oleiphilus sp. HI0123 | reverse complement strand
GACAGTACAGTTAATGGTTGATGTTGCCGGCTTATGCTCGCCTGCGCCGGCATTAGACATGATTCGGCCGGCTGGAATAACGCCGTTTTCTAGTGCCCACTTGAAGTCGTTGTAGACGGTTTCTCTTTTGCCCTCTTCTTCTACAGATGAAAGCGCTTTGGCAACACGCTCATAGGTAGCGTCAATGTTTTGATCGACGGCCTGACCAGTTTTAGTTTTTAGCTGGTA
>NZ_LWGE01000575.1:0-513 GCF_001635315.1 Oleiphilus sp. HI0123 | reverse complement strand
TGGGTACGCTAGTCAGGCCGCTATCAACTTACGATAGAGAGCATATGCGCATTTGCCGACCTAGGGATTTAACCTATGGCGATGCTCAAAAAGTAATAAATTACGCAGTCGGCCGACTTGGTACCGACTACGATATTCGCCAAATCTTCGATTTACTACGCTTTCTGTTTCCCTGGCTAGTGATGCCACGAAAATGGCGCTCGAGCCTATTCACCTCACATGTAGGCACCACAACGAAGACAGTCTGCTCAACAATGATCGCAGAGGCTTTTGCTTCAATTCAGTATCCGATTCTTCCCTTGGTCAAGCGCAGCGAGCAACATGAAGTAAAAATCTATCGACGCAACCCCAAACTGTGCACCCCCAGTGATTTCGATTACTCCCCCTATTTCGACATCATCAAATACCCTTTTATGAATTTTGCCCAATCACAACCTCATTACCGCCTATTGCCCTGGGATACGGACAATATTCACTCAGAACACAAACCACACCGCTAAGTGCTGGAGTTCC
>NZ_LWGE01000574.1:0-442 GCF_001635315.1 Oleiphilus sp. HI0123 | reverse complement strand
AGCAGGAATAGCAACTGTCATACCCGCGGCAGTCGTTATCAATGCTTCAGAAATACCACCCGCTAGAGCAGCGGCATTACCGGCACCTTCTAGCTGCAACTGAGCAAAGACTTTAATCATACCAATAACGGTACCCAACAAGCCCAACAAAGGCGTAATCACAGCAATCGTTCCAAGTGCCGTTAAAAAGCGTTCCATTTCATGCACCACATGACTGGCTTCTTCCTGAATGCTCTCTTTCATGATCTCTCGACCATGACGAGCATTTGCCAAACCAGCTGCAAGAACTCGACCTAGCGGTGCAGCTTCTTTTAACTCTTTCAACTTACGCGAGTTAAGTTCTTTCTTTTTGATAGCAGCCCACAAGTCCTGAACCAAAACCTTTGGTGCCAATCGGCTGACCCGCAAAGTCCAGAAACGCTCAATAATGATTGCCAGCGCC
>NZ_LWGE01000573.1:0-465 GCF_001635315.1 Oleiphilus sp. HI0123 | reverse complement strand
ACACTCGACTTAATGCGTTCGCCATGCAATAACGACTTTATAGAAAAACTAAAGCAAGAAACGACACTGTCTCATTCCAATAATGATCAGGGCGACAATCTAGAAAGATGCATTCAAGAAGTTGATGCACTCTCGATGTCACCTTCTCTTTTGAACCAATCATTTGCGGAAAACTGCTTTATAAAAATGCTGCTTCTACATATGGAGAGGCTGCATCAAGACACAGCTCTTTCTAAAATCAGTTTCGATCATATTGATCACATTACTGCATGGGTCAGACGGCATTATGTCGAAGATATCAATTTAGATGATTTGAGCAAGAGGTTTTCAGTATCTCGGAGCCAGCTTACACGAAAATTCAAGCAGAAGTATGGGTTCAGTCTAATTGAGTTTGTTCTGCAACTGCGTTTCGATGATGCTGCAAAGCAACTCGCGTTTTCTAAAAAGGACATTACTCGCATTGCC
>NZ_LWGE01000572.1:0-269 GCF_001635315.1 Oleiphilus sp. HI0123 | reverse complement strand
ACAAGGGTAACCAAGATCGTTTAACTCTTTCGCTATTCTTCTCGATCCATAGCCAGCTTGCGTATTCCGGCGTATCTGATCATCAATTCTGGTATCTGATCACTGATTCTGGAAATCCAGAAAAAGTGATCGAATAAAACCAGAATCAATGGTCGAAAAGTTCCAGAAATGATGATCGGTTAAAACCAGAATGAGTGATCGGAATGGGCCAGAATCTGCAGCCAGCTTCAAAGTCTTCATAGGTATCCAACACTTTAGCTGTCATTAGT
>NZ_LWGE01000571.1:0-301 GCF_001635315.1 Oleiphilus sp. HI0123 | reverse complement strand
TAATCTCCTTAGGTAGACCTTCCTGTCTTACCTGCATTTCTTTGGATATTCGTGCGCTATACCGATAGCTGTGCGCTCCCTCAATCAACAGTTTCTGACGCGTCCATTACCGCACTTTGTAATGCTGCCAAGTTTTCGTTTATCGCGACTAGAATGCTCACTCGGGGTGAGCCCGACATAGCTCATTAGCTTTCTAGGCGTATCAAATCGGCTTAGATCACCAAGCTCACACACTACGCCTGTTGCGATGAGGAGGCGTATTCCACGCATCGCTTGTATTGCTTTAACGACAGGGTAGTAG
>NZ_LWGE01000570.1:0-617 GCF_001635315.1 Oleiphilus sp. HI0123 | reverse complement strand
CGCGCTTCATAAGCCTCTGATATCGTTTTCACAGCCTTAGTTGCGCTTGCCATGCTTGATCGATAATCTCCTTAGGTAGACCTTCCTGTCTTACCTGCATTTCTTTGGATATTCGTGCGCTATACCGATAGCTGTGCGCTCCCTCAATCAACAGTTTCTGACGCGTCCATTACCGCACTTTGTAATGCTGCCAAGTTTTCGTTTATCGCGACTAGAATGCTCACTCGGGGTGAGCCCGACATAGCTCATTAGCTTTCTAGGCGTATCAAATCGGCTTAGATCACCAAGCTCACACACTACGCCTGTTGCGATGAGGAGGCGTATTCCACGCATCGCTTGTATTGCTTTAACGACAGGGTAGTAGCGCCACTTCTTAACTTGATGAGTGAGCTCGTTGTCGAGTCGTTTTAATCGCTTAGTGCGCTCATCAATAGTCTGAATCATTTCTTGTAAAACGATTTGCTGGCAAGGGTGCGGAAGCACCATTTCGGTTAGCCATCGCATATGTTTTAACGACCAGTTAGCGGTACCTGTATAACGTATATTATTCCTAAGCAGCATCGATTTAAGTTGATGCTTCGCATCGTTTAAATCTCGCATGGCTGCTTCTCGTGCGC
>NZ_LWGE01000569.1:0-9175 GCF_001635315.1 Oleiphilus sp. HI0123 | reverse complement strand
TTTCGATGCGCCGTAAGGGTTGATTGGCGCTAGTGGCATATCTTCGCTAATTACTTTCTCTTCCGGCATACCATAAACAGCCGCCGTTGACGAAAATACCATGTAAGGCGTTTTATACTTTTCAATAATAGTCAGTAAATTCAGGGTATTACGAGTATTGTTACTGTAGTACTTAAGTGGATTTACGACTGACTCGGGCACCACAATGTTCGCGGCAAAATGTAAGACTGCTTCAAACTTGTGCTTGGCAAAAACCTGATCAAGTTTTTCAACATCAGCAATATCACCAACAACAAGCTCACCATAGGTCACCGCCCACTCATAGCCGGTCGATAAGTTATCGTAAACCACTATGTCATGGCCTGATTCACCCAACTGTTTTACAACATGGCTACCAATATAGCCCGCACCACCCGTTACAAGTACTTTCATTCTTTCTACTTTCCTTTGTTTCTGAATTTATCTATCCAACAGCCTAGCTTGATTATTATAAAAGATTGATATGAAAAAAATATTATTGTGAAGCATTCTGCCGGATCTGTTTTTTCTGTTGGCGGCGAAACGCGAAGAAGTCCCGTATTATCTGACTACATTGTTCCGCCAATATTCCTTCAGCATAGACTATTTCGGTATTCATGGAAGGGTGACTCAATAAGTTATTCTGACTCACTACCGCACCCGCTTTAGGCTCACGAGCGCCAAACACCAAACGATCAATTCGAGCATGAACCAGCATTCCAATACACATCGTGCAAGGCTCTATGGTGACATAAAGTGTCGTACCAGGCAGGCGATAATTTCTTTCGTGTTCTGCTGCTGCCCGAATAGCTCTCACTTCAGCGTGGGCACTCGGGTCACAGCTAGCGATGGGGCGGTTCCAGGCCTCACCTAAAACCTCTTCACCTCTAACCAAGACAGCTCCAACTGGCACTTCACCTTCAGCGCCCGCTTTTTCTGCAAGGTTCAAGGCGCGTCGCATCCAACGCTCATCAATTATGCGTTGCTCCTTACCAGAGTTTTTTGATGCGACCTTATCTTTCGTCATTTCTTACTAATTATTCCCACTCAATCGTCGCTGGCGGCTTAGAGCTGACATCGTATGCGACACGCGAAATATGCTCGATCTCGTTAATAATTCGATTCGATACCGTCTCTAGTAATTCATAAGGCAAGTGCGCCCAACGAGCGGTCATGAAGTCAATTGTTTCAACGGCACGTAACGAAACAACCCATTCATAACGACGACCATCCCCTACAACACCCACCGACTTAACCGGCAAGAAGACAACAAATGCCTGTGATGTTTTGTGATACCAGTCTGCCTTATGAAGTTCTTCCAGGAAGATAGCGTCGGCTTCGCGCAAAACTTCTGCATATTCTTTCTTCACTTCCCCCAAAATACGAACACCTAGGCCAGGCCCTGGGAAGGGGTGGCGATACACCATGTCGTAAGGCAGACCTAGCTCTAAGCCCATCTTACGAACTTCGTCTTTGAATAGCTCGCGTAAAGGTTCAACTAAGTCCATCTTCATATCGTCTGGTAAGCCACCTACGTTGTGGTGAGACTTAATAACATGCGCCTTACCCGTTTTCGCTGCAGCAGATTCGATGACATCCGGGTAAATAGTACCCTGGGCCAAGAAGTCAACGTCTTGAATCTTGGTTGCTTCTTCATCGAAGACTTCAATAAAGGTATTACCAATGATTTTTCGCTTTTTCTCGGGATCAGAAACACCTTCTAACTTACCCAAGAATAAGTCTTCAGCATCAGCACGAATGACTTTGACGCCCATGTTTTCGGCGAACATCTCCATCACCATGTCGCCTTCGTTCTTACGTAACAAGCCGTTATCGACAAAAACACAGGTTAACTGATCACCAATGGCTTTATGCAATAGCGCCGCAACCACTGAAGAATCAACACCTCCAGATAGACCTAGCAAGACCTTCTTATCACCCACTTGGGCACGAACTCGTTCAATCTGATCTTCAATAATCTTTGCTGGCGTCCAAAGTGATTCACAACCACAAATATCTTTTACAAAGTGACTTAAAATACGCTCACCCTGCAGGGTATGCGTTACTTCAGGGTGGAACTGGATACCAAAGAAATTCTTCTCTGCACAGTACATACCAGCAATAGGGCAAGATTCAGTTGAGGCCATCAACTCAAAACCTTCAGGCATCGCAGTAACTTTATCACCGTGGCTCATCCATACATCTAATAAGCGGTTTGCACCTTCAATGTGATCTGCAATATCTTTGAACAAAGCACTATCACCTTCAGATTTAATCTGGGCATAACCAAACTCTCGTACATCAGAGCTTTCAACCTTGCCGCCTAATTGTTCGGCCATAGTCTGCATGCCATAACAGATCCCTAAAACCGGCACACCCAAGCTATAAACAACTTCTGGTGCACGTGGAGAACCAGGCTCAGGCACAGACTCAGGCCCCCCCGCTAAGACAATACCCGTCGGCTTGTATTCACGGATCTCGGCTTCGTCCATATCCCAGGCACGAATCTCTGAGAAAACGCCCAGTTCACGCACTCGACGTGCGATTAACTGAGTGTACTGTGAACCAAAATCTAAAATTAGAATACGCTGTGCGTGAATATCTTGACGGTCTGTCATGGGATTAAATCAACCTCTTAGAAAGACAAAACGGGGCTCTACTAGAAGATGCCCCGCATAATATAAATAAAACTTAAAAAGTACTTAAAGCCTAGCCAACACGATAGTTAGGTGCTTCCTTGGTGATGGTCACATCGTGAACGTGGCTTTCTTTCATGCCCGCTGCGGTAATCTTGGTAAACTGCGGTACCGTGCGCATCGTTTCAATATCGCCACTACCTGTGTAGCCCATGCTAGAACGAAGCCCACCCATTAACTGGTGAATGATTGCAGTCATCGGCCCCTTACACGCTACACGACCTTCAATACCTTCAGGTACTAACTTGTCGACGCCAGATTTAATGTCCTGGAAGTAGCGATCACTAGAGCCTTGAGACTGGCCCATTGCTCCTAAAGAACCCATTCCCCGATAAGCCTTATAGCTTCGACCTTGGAATAATTCGATTTCACCAGGGGCTTCATCAGTACCGGCTAGCAAACTACCGATCATAATACTGTTTGCGCCAGCTACAATCGCTTTTGCAATATCACCAGAGAAACGGATACCACCATCAGCGATAACAGGCACATCAAGCTCTTTCAAAGCTGCACTAACATTAGCCACCGCAGAAACCTGAGGAACACCAATACCAGCCACAATTCGTGTCGTACAAATTGAGCCCGGGCCAATTCCGACTTTAACCGCATCTGCACCTGCTTCAGCCAATGCTATCGCCGCTTCAGCTGTTGCGATGTTACCACCAACCACTTGCACCTGCGGGTAGTTTTCTTTTACCCAGCGAACACGGTCAATAACGCCTTTAGAGTGTCCGTGTGCCGTATCGACAACAATCACGTCAACACCTGCCTGCACCAATGCATCAACGCGCTCTTCAGTGCCAGCACCCGTACCCACAGCAGCACCAACTCTGAGCTGTCCTGCTTCATCTTTACAAGCATTTGGATAGTCTTGCGACTTTTGGATATCTTTAACCGTTACAAGGCCGGTTAGTTCGAAACTATCGTTAACCACTAATACTTTTTCGATTCTGTGCTTATGCAGCAACTCGCGAATTTCGTCTGAAGTAGCGCCTTCTTTTACGGTCACCAGCTTATCTTTAGGTGTCATGATACTTGAGACTTTAGTATCCAAACTGCCTTCAAAGCGGATGTCACGGCCAGTGACAATACCGACCAAGTCTTTACCGTCAACAACCGGTAAACCTGAAATTTTGTTAGCTGCCGTCAGCTCTAACACTTCTCGTACCGTCATATTTGAAGCAACGGTAATAGGGTCTTTCACTACACCACTTTCAAATTTCTTAACAGCACGAACGGTTGCCGCCTGCTGCTCAGCGGTCATGTTTTTGTGAATGATACCAATGCCACCTTCCTGCGCCATGGCAATTGCCAAAGGAGCTTCAGTCACCGTATCCATCGCGGCAGATACCAGAGGAACATTCAAGGTGATGCCTTTCGTCAGGCGAGTTTTAAGAGAAACTTCGTTAGGAAGAACTTCGGAATAACCAGGAATCAAGAGAACGTCATCAAACGTCAGTGCGTCATGTGCGATCCGCAACATATGGGCCAACCTTTATGTCCAGATAAAACGCGGAATTATAATGCTTGAGGGGCTCTCCTTACAAGCATAATTGTAAATACCGCCAAAGCATTTTAAACTCGCCTCAACTTATCACCCAAATATGACATCGCAATGACTTACGCAGACTTCCCTTCCGACCCCAGTATTCCTGAGCATACACCTGCTAAACCCAAGGCACTGAGTGTCAGCGAACTTAACCGTCAAGTTAAACGAATGCTTGAAGTCAGCTACGCTCAAACCTGGGTAAGCGGAGAGATTACCGGGCTCTCAAGACCGCGCTCCGGCCATTGGTATTTCACGCTAAAAGACGACAAGGCCCAAATCCGCTGCGCCATGTTTAAAGGCTATAACCAACGCTTAAAGTTTATCCCCAAGGAAGGTGACCAGATAATTGTTCGAGCCAAAGTGAGCTTGTACGAAGGTCGCGGCGATTACCAACTTATCGTTGAAGGCATGGAACCGGCGGGTATTGGGCAACTACAAGCCGCTTTTGAAGCACTAAAGCTTAAACTGGCTGGCGAAGGACTGTTTGACCAGCAGCATAAAAAATCTATACCACAAATCCCCAAAAAAGCAGCCGTGATAACCTCTCAAAGCGGTGCCGTCATTCATGACATCATTTCAGTGACGCAGCGTCGCTTCCCTGCACTAGAGATCATTTTGCTACCCGTTCAGGTTCAAGGGGAAGGCTCAGCACAACAAATTGCCGACGCTATCGCTTACTGCAACAGCCACAACCTTGCAGATGTATTAATTGTTGGGCGAGGAGGCGGGTCTCTAGAGGATTTATGGAGTTTTAATGAAGAAGTCGTCGCACGTGCTATTTTTGACAGCGAACTACCTATCATTAGCGCCGTTGGTCATGAAGTAGACTTTACGATTGCCGACCTGGTAGCAGACTACCGGGCACCAACGCCATCAGCAGCCGCAGAACACATTACGCCCGACCAATACGAATTAATGCAAAACCTGGATCAACAACAACGGCGCCTGGAGTTTGTGATCAACAATCGATTCAAACAACTCAGCCAAAGCATCGATGCCTTACAAAAACGACTAAGACATCCTGGCGATGCCCTTCAAGAAAAGGGTTTACGCCTTGAAGAACTTCAAGAGCGCATTAAACGGGCACTATCAAACACTATTGAAAATAAATCTGGAAGTCTGAATATACTTCAGCACCGCTTACTCAGATATAACCCTCAAGCGAAGCTTGAACAAAGCGCAGCAACACTAAACAACGCTTACGACAAACTAGTACAAGCGCAGCATGCAAACCTGGAACAACAGCAACACAGACTGGCGATTCTAGCCCAGACACTGCACACGGCAAGCCCTCTTGCAACCTTAGGGCGCGGCTATGCCATATTAAAGTCCGATAAACAGAAAGTTCAAACCCAGTGCAGCGACTTCAAGGCGGGAGACAAAATCAGTGCCACACTAAAAGATGGGATTGTCCATTGTACCGTCGACCAAAGTGTTCCAGAACTGGACTTATAACTCAGCCCAGCTTACTTCAAGGCTTGATAAATTTTCGCTAGATTGTACTGCATCATATCGAGATAGCTTGGCGCTAGCTCATGAGATAAGGCGCCCGAGATCAGTTCACCTCCAAAATTGACTCCCGTTTCCATTTGCACAACTTTGATAAGGCGATTGTCAGCGACATTTTCCTCGAAAATCGCCTTGACGCCAGAGCTCCGAACCTGACGAACTACTTGTGCAATTTGTGCTGCAGAAGCCTCTCCTCCCGTACTGATGCCTTGCAAGCTCCGCATTTTCAAACCATAATCTCGAGCCAAATAAGCAAAGGCATTGTGAGGAACAACCATTTGTCGTTGAGACGCAGGCAGAGCCAAAAACTTCTTCTCGTAAGCTTGGTTAAGCAAGTCTAATTCTTCAATATATGCCTGTGCATTCGTTTCATATTCTCCGGCATGCGGAGGGTCAACCTTCGCTAAGGCATTGGTGATATTGCGAATATATACTTTTGCAGCCTGCAAGCTATGCCAGGCATGCGGGTCAACCCTTCCAACCATCTTGGAAATATCATCATTTTCATCAAGAGAAGCGCTACTATGCTTATGCTCTTCTTCGCCATGATGACCATGACTATGTCGACGCAAATCCTTTCGCTCTCTGATCAAACGAACATTTTCTGTCGCTATCACAGTCAGGCCATTAAAATCTGCTGCGGCAACCAAGCGCGCTAACCACCCTTCAAAGCCCAAGCCATTCATTAACAACAAGTCAGCTTTAGATAAATGCTTAACATTTTGAGGTGAAGGGCGGTAAACATGTGCATCTTCCCCCCAGTCTACCAAGGTAGATACGGATACATGATCTCCTCCCACCGCCTTAGCCATATCAGCCAAAACACTGAAGGTCGCTACTAACTGTAAACTGGCTCCCGCACCGCTCTCTTCCCGTTCAGCCATTACATTCATTGAAAGGCATAGCAAAAATATCGAGAGCAAAGCTCTACGACTGCTAGACTTGTACCTAATGTTACTTTGCATACTTAACCTCAATAGGGTTTCTGTTGAAATTTTGCCGGTTAGGAAAACAGTTATATGAAGCTGTTTTATAGAATTTCACTTTCTGTTGACAAAATGGAACATACTTCCTGTAGAAAAATCTCTAAACTGCGCGCATATTAAGAGGATCACTATTCAATGTTCAACGTTTTTTCAATAAATAGCGCATCTAAAGTACTGACATATTTTTTAATATCACTATTACTTAGCGCTTGCAGCGGCGGTAGCAGCTCAGGAAAACAGACCAATAATACGCCTTCACTTCAGAGTCTCTCATTATCAACACCACCAACAACAATGATATCTGGCGAAACCTTTCAAGCCAGTGTGACCGGTTTATACACCGACGACTCAAGTTTTGACTTAAGTAGCGACGCTGGCTGGAGCTCTAGTGACACGAATATCCTGACAGTGTCAGACAGTGGCCTGATTACGGCAATCAATGCTGGTAGTACTACGATTACAGCGGCTTTTTCTGGAGAATCAGCCAGTTTCAGCATAAACGTAATTGCTTTAAGCAGCATTGCGATGAGCATCATTCCCGACGATCTTGAGGTCGGCGACAGTGTGCAATTAAGTGCTAACGGAACCTACACCGATTCATCAAGCGAAGACATCAGTAACGATGTTATCTGGGCCTCTAGTAATAACACTGCTATCAGCATAAGTGCCACAGGCCTGTTATCGGTAAACACCGCTGGCAGTGCAACGATCTCTATCGAACACAATGATTTGCTAGATCAACAAGACGTGGAGGTTGTCGTTCTTTATAGTGTTAGCATTACCACCTTGCCTTCCGACATCGAAGTCGGCAGCATCCAGCAGCTGGTAGCAAACGCGCACTACTCAAATAGTACAACAAGTATTATCACCTCAGCCGCTAACTGGAGTTCCTCTGATCCGAGCATTTTGCATATCTCCAACGAAGGCTTACTTACCGCACTAGCACCTGGTGACGCAACCATTACAGCCAGTTATGAGGGTGAGCACGCTTCAAGTACGTCTACTGCATACACATTGAGTTCACTTAGCATAACACCCGCCGCGTTGACACTGGCAATTGCTTCATCTCACACTCTCACGGCAACCGGAATTTATACGAACAACACCACAAGCGACCTTAGTCCTGAGACTTCTTGGCAATCGAGCAATAACAACATCGCCACAGTCGATGAAAATGGCTTGGTAGTCGCTGTCAGCGCTGGCAATACCAATGTCACAGCAAGTATTGGCGACATCAACACAAGTCTGGAGCTAACGGTTTCTCCTGCTACATTGCATTCTATTTCAATTGATTTACCCGACACTCTAATTGCCGGACTCACTACTGCTTTATCAGCGACTGGCACCTATTCCGATGGCAGCACCCAAAACATTACCGCTGAAGTAACATGGCAAACTAGCGATATCAGCCTTGCCAGTATCGATAATGAGCTTATTACCGCCATTCAAAGTGGGGAGGTGCAAGTCAGCGCTATTAAAGGCTCTACAACTGGGTTAAAAAACATTGTTATCAGCCCGGCTCAAATCGACAGTCTGGTTTTGACCCCGCCATTGATCACACTAGCGAAAGGAACTCAAAGCGAGGTAAACGTCACCGCCATTTTTACTGATCAAAGCCAC
Organism: Oleiphilus sp. HI0123; assembly: GCF_001635315.1. Classification (NCBI taxonomy): domain Bacteria; kingdom Pseudomonadati; phylum Pseudomonadota; class Gammaproteobacteria; order Oceanospirillales; family Oleiphilaceae; genus Oleiphilus; species Oleiphilus sp. HI0123. The sequence continues at coordinate 797 of NZ_LWGE01000569.1, read as the reverse complement.
CAAGATGTTACTAGCCAAGTCAATTGGAGCGCTGACTCTCCTGAAATAATCTCAATTGAAGCGGGCTCATCACTTGTTAGCGGACTGGATATCGGCAGCTCAAGCCTGAGTGCTGAGCTAGATGGCCATAATGCTGCCAGTACGGTTACGGTAAGCAATGCAGTACTAAGCAATATAAGTATTCTTCCTATTAACAGCTCCCTACCAAAGGGGCTAAGCCAAAGTTTCAGTGCTCAAGGAACATACAGTGACGGCTCAGTTCAGGACATCACCGAACAGGTAACCTGGACATCGAGCGACTCGGCAATAGGCTCTATTTCAAACGCTGCGCTATCTGAAGGTTTAGTCAATGGACTAGAACTGGGATTCGTAAACATTTCCGCCACCCTGGATGATATTAGTATATCGACTAGTCTAAGCATTCAAGACGCCGTATTAACCGCAATTGAAGTTCAGCCAGGAAATATCAGCCTAGCTAACGGGCTTCAAATACAAGCCATTGCTTTAGGCTCCTATTCTGATGGAGAACAAATTGATATCAGTAAAGAGGCCAACTGGAACACAAGCTCTAGTACTGTTGCAAGCGTAGAAAGCCCTAGCGCTCCGGTTATCAGCGCTAATGCAGAAGGCGAAGCCCTGATCTCTGCCGAACTAGAAGGAATCAGTGGTATTAGTTTAGTGACAGTAACAAGTGCGACACTTCAATCAATATCACTGACGAGCGATAACACAAGTATTCCGGCTGGGTTTACAGAACAAGTCAAAGCAAGTGGCTTATATACCGATGCATCGACTAA
>NZ_LWGE01000568.1:0-411 GCF_001635315.1 Oleiphilus sp. HI0123 | reverse complement strand
TCGTACTCGGGCTCGGCCAGCTCTCGTAACTTTGCTTTGCAACAGACCTTGTACAACTACGACTTTTACAATACTACTAACGACTTCAACGAAGCACTTTCAACCGCCGATGCAGATGAAAGACTTCAAGCCAGCCTTCAGCATGTTGTCGCCACCTACTCCGCAACACAAGGCAGAAAGCTCTATGTTAATGGTGTCTATACCGAAGATGAAGACAGCGTAGCCCCTGGCCTTCTAAATGGTTGGAACGAAAGTTTTGCCCTCGTATTGGGTAATGAAACCGATGGCAACGAACTATGGGAAGGCACGCTAAGGATGCTAGCTATTCATAGCCGTGCGTTAACACAAGAGCAAATCACCCAAAACTATAACTCCGGCGTAGGTGAAAAATTCTATATGCTATTTGGCGTA
>NZ_LWGE01000567.1:0-696 GCF_001635315.1 Oleiphilus sp. HI0123 | reverse complement strand
TACTCAGCTTTTCCAAGATGGATCTTCAGAAATATGAAGTGATGGCGATAGCTATGGCTTCATCATTTGGCATCGAGGCTTTGACCGGTGAAAATAAGGCGGGAGGCGCAATTATTTTTGCTGAAGCGCCCGCTATTCCCCCACCACCCGCGACGACAGACGAGCAGTCTGAATTGGAGAAAGAGTTCGAAGACTTTGGCGACTCCGATATAGAGATGTTGGAAGAGCCTGAAGAGAAAGAGAGCGAGGCGGCACAAATAGACCCGAGTATCGATAAGCTCACAGAGAGTTTGGTTGATAGTCTGGAATCTGAAATCCTTTCTAATGCTTTATCTGTAAGTTATGACTCCAACAAAGTGGTTGTGCGTTTCTCTGAGGCGACTACTTTTCCATCAGGGAGTGAAGAGCTAAAAGATGCAATGTTCCCGATTCTTGAAAAAATAGAAGAAGTACTTGCTACTTGCGAGGGTGAAATAACGGTCTCGGGTTATACCGATAATTTGCCGGTTAACTCGGCGCGCTATCGTTCAAATTGGGATTTGTCTGCAGCACGGGCTGTGAGTGTCGTCCATCAACTTATTTTTAATAATAAAGTAGATGCTAACCGCGTTAGTGCAGCGGGCAGAGCAGAAACAAATCCTTTGGCACCTAATGACACCGCAGAGAACCGGGCCAAGAATCGACGGGTCGAAATAA
>NZ_LWGE01000566.1:0-446 GCF_001635315.1 Oleiphilus sp. HI0123 | reverse complement strand
CTAACGAGAAACCCCGGCTTAGTCCGGGGTTTTTTGTGTCTGAAAGGTTGATAAAAACATAAAGATTAATGTTTTACTCAAGACTAAGTAAGTGTTCATTCTTGCTTAATGTACTTTTGCCTATACCTTTTACTGCAACTAACTCTTCGAGGCGGGCAAACTCACCATAGCGCTCACGATAGTCAACAATGGCTTCAGCTTTTTTTAAACCTACGCCTTTCAATGCTTTGGCAATAGTTTGAGCATCTGCGCTATTGATGTTTATGGCCTTACTGGTTTGTATTGAACTATTTGGTTCATTGTCTGCATAGCTAATATTGCNGAAAGAAAGCAGCAAGCTAAACAAAAAAGGGATAAGCAGGCGGGGAGGGATGTTTGCGATGTTGTTAGAAAGAAAAGAGTTTGATTTCATAAGTTCGCTCCTTGCGTTAATAGAATCAAGTGCA
>NZ_LWGE01000565.1:0-475 GCF_001635315.1 Oleiphilus sp. HI0123 | reverse complement strand
AGGGCTGTGTTCCCATTGGTTAAGAATACTTTCAGCATCCAGCAATATATCCAGACCTTCGGTGAGGAAGATATTGATAATCTGCGGATCTTGTGAGGCTTCTTCAAGCGACTGGAGTTCATCACTTTGTGCGCTAAATACTTTGGACTGGAGTGATTTAAGGCCAGAGAGAAACTCATCCGTACCTGAAAGTTGCCCATCGGGATTGTTATCAAGTTGTGAGATGCCTTGTTGAATAAAATGCATAGCATCCGATAACATCGAGGCTATATCTTGATCAGCCTGAATGTTATTAGCACGTGCTTCCTTGATAAATTGTTCAACGGGTACTGCGATCTCCGCAATCGGTCTTATATTAGCTGTGTTTGCACTGCCTTTGAGTGTATGAAGCGCTCTAGATAAATCATCATCAATATCGATACTGTCATTCGCTGCACGATCAACAAATTCTAGGACAGTTGCGACATGAGAAGTG
>NZ_LWGE01000564.1:0-517 GCF_001635315.1 Oleiphilus sp. HI0123 | reverse complement strand
TAATTCCATATCTTCCGGGAAGTCTGCTCGCTTCATGACTTGCTGATTGTTTGGGTTAGGCATGCCAAAAGCTTTCTCTGGTGGAACCTGCCATTCTCCTTCTTCGCCTTCACTCATCCCGTCTAAGAAGGATAAAAAACCATCGGGTAATTGACCATCACCATACTCAAAGCGTGCTGGGTTCTTATCAAAGGTAGAATCGATCACTGCGCCATCTTCCATACTTAACGAGAAGTGCAATGTAACCAGAGTATTTTCACCGACAACTAAAGACAAATTTTGTACCACTCAAATAACAAGGTGAGAGCCTGTGCTCTCACAAATACAAGGGACTATAAACCATCCTCAGAGTCTGGTTTATTGCCACGAAAAACATCTATGACCATCATTGCAGCACCAATAGAAATCGCCGTATCAGCGATATTAAAGGCAGGGAAATGATAGTTATTCCAATAGAAATGAAGAAAGTCGACAACATAACCTAAGGTCATACGGTCATATAAATTCCCTATCGCAC
>NZ_LWGE01000563.1:0-262 GCF_001635315.1 Oleiphilus sp. HI0123 | reverse complement strand
ACTGCCTTGAGCCTCTCAGGCAACACCTTTGCAGAAACACCTCAAGAAAAAGGTTTAGCTATCGCCATTGAATCTGATAAGCGAAACACTGGTTGGAAGGACTCTACTGCTGACATGACGATGACCTTACGCAACAAACGTGGTGAAGAAAGTGTTCGTGTTTTGCGCGTAAAATCCCTCGAAGTCGAAAATGATGGTGACAAAGGCTTAACCATATTTGATGAGCCTAAAACTGTTCGTGGTACTGCTTTACTGACGTTCT
>NZ_LWGE01000562.1:0-540 GCF_001635315.1 Oleiphilus sp. HI0123 | reverse complement strand
TGAGCATAATTAACGGTGCCGTCAATGGGGTCAATAATCCAGATGGGTTCAGCTAGGTCTTTGCCTTGGCTCGTATCGGTATATGTCTCTTCAGACATGATACGGTGGTGAGGGAATTTTTCTTGAATAGCTTCGATGATTAGTTTGTCTGCTGCAATGTCTGCAGATGTTACTAGCTCATGTTGATCTTTGTAATTCTGACTGAGTGAGCCTTTTGCTCGTTCCGACTTAATCATCGAGCCAGCTTTGATTGCTAGCTCTTTTGCGAATTTCTCTATGTCGCTATAGTTCATAGGTCACCCAGACAGATTAGTTTACAGGGTTTGGCTGCCTTAAGACTGCTGCTCTCGGGCAATGGCTCGGTAGGCAATGTCATCTCGATAGAACATACCTTCCCAGCTGATATTTTGTGCAAGCTGATAGGCCTTTTGCTGAGCTTCAGTCACATTGTTGCCCAGAGCTGTAGCGCATAATACTCTGCCACCAGACGTTGCTACTTGCTCGCCATCGAGTTTGGTGCCTGCATGAAATACTTTTGCA
>NZ_LWGE01000561.1:0-615 GCF_001635315.1 Oleiphilus sp. HI0123 | reverse complement strand
TTGTTATGTGTGATTAAATCATGTTCTTCGGCAAGCTTTCTTACAGCTGGCTTTTCCAATTCACCAACCGGAAACAGGGTTTTCGCTAATTTGCTTTGGTTGACAGCATGTAGAAAGTAGCTTTGATCTTTGTTGTTATCGAGCCCCTTTAATAGCAAGGTTTGCCCATTATCGTCAGCGCGTCTCACGTAATGGCCTGTCGCAATGTAATCTGCCCCTAAGGTACTCGCATAATCGAGAAAGGCTTTGAATTTGATTTCCTTGTTACACAGGATGTCAGGGTTGGGAGTTCGCCCAGAGCGATACTCAACCAAAAAGTGCTCGAAGACTCTGTCCCAATATTCAGCGGCAAAGTTAGCGGTATGAAGCTTAATACCTAGCTTGTCACATACAGCTTGGGCATCATTCAGGTCTTCGATTGCGGTACAGTATTCTGTGCCGTCGTCCTCGTCCCAGTTTTTCATAAACAGGCCTTCGACAAGAAAGCCTTGCTGTTTTAGGAGTAGTGCTGAAACGGAAGAGTCAACACCGCCTGACATGCCAACGATTACGCGTGTTTGGCTTGGGTCAACAGAAGAGGGTAGGGAAGAGCTATTTTGTATCATAAGGTGGATA
>NZ_LWGE01000560.1:0-910 GCF_001635315.1 Oleiphilus sp. HI0123 | reverse complement strand
GCGATAATATAATCAGCAAACCCTCAAGAGAGGATACGATCTATCAGCGTGTATTTGTGGTTTCAGCGTATGGCGGCATGACAGACGCTTTGTTAGAGCACAAAAAGACTAGCCAGCCAGGAATCTATGCGTTATTTGCCAACGGCTTGAAAGACAAGAGTTGGCACCAGGCGCTGCAGCAAGTGAAAGCTGATATGCAGGCCATAAACGCAGGCTTATTTGGTGAAGGTGAGCTTTTGCAGCAGGCGAATAGTTTTATTGGCGAGCGTCTGGATGATGCAGAGCAGTGTCTTGTTGATCTTCAAAGACTTTGTCAACACGGGCATTTTGAGCTTTCCGCACATTTGGCGACTGTTCGGGAAATGTTGGCGAGTATCGGTGAGGCTCATAGCGCTTGGAACACTGCAAAGCTTCTTGAACGTGACGGTTTCAATGCTTGTTTTGTTGATTTAACTGGCTGGCGCGCGGCACAGCATACCTCTTTGGATGAGCGGATCGTTGAAGCGTTTCAAGGCTTGGATTTGGCAAGTCAGATACCTATCGCGACGGGTTATGCGCATAGCGAGGAAGGCTTGATGTCTACTTTTGACCGTGGCTATAGTGAAATGACCTTTAGCCGCATCGCTGTATTGACCGAAGCGCGTGAAACCATCATCCATAAAGAATTTCACTTGAGCACGGCTGATCCTCGTTTGGTTGGTGAAGAAAATGCTATTCCTATCGGACGGACAAACTATGATGTTGCCGATCAGTTAGCTAACCTGGGCATGGAAGCTATTCACCCTAAAGCGGCCAAGGGTTTACGTAGTAACCGTATTCCTTTAAGAGTTAAGAATACTTTTGAGCCTGACCATCCTGGTACACTTATCACCGGAGACTATGTCAGTGACGAGCCTTGTGTCGAAATTAT
>NZ_LWGE01000559.1:0-13152 GCF_001635315.1 Oleiphilus sp. HI0123 | reverse complement strand
GTATTCAGCAATAATATCCCCGGCATGATGACCGACAATCGTTACCCCAAGAATTTTATCTTTCCCGGGGACGGTTAGCACCTTGATAAAACCATGAGCCTCACCATCGGCAATAGCTCGGTCTAAATCATCAATATCATAACGGCTTACATCATAAGCAATACCTTGTGCTTTGGCTTCCTGTTCGTTGATGCCGACACGGGCCACTTCCGGGTCTGAAAAAGTCGCCCAGGGAATGACGCGATAGTCTGCCTTGAACTTCTTGAATAAACCGAATAAACCGTTCACAGCGGTATACCAGGCTTGGTGAGAGGCCGTGTGCGTGAACTGATAAGGCCCGGCCACATCGCCGCACGCATAGATATTGGGGAAGCGCGTTTGAAGGAATTCGTTCACCTCTATCGTGCCTTTATCCGTTAAGGGGATATTCAATTTATCTAAACCAAAGCCCTCTGTATTCGCTTTACGTCCGACTGCCAATAGCAAAACATCATATTCAATTCGCTGTTCAGTGCCGTCAATGTCGGTGCACAACAGAACTTTTTGGCCATTATCAGTAATAAACTCTGTTGGCTGATGGTTTAATCTAAGATCAATGCCTTCCTCAATAAAGCGCTTTTGAACCTCTGCGCTCACGTCTTCATCTTCTCGTGGCATGATGCGGGCAGAGCGGTCCATTTGAATCACCTGCACTCCAAGGCGCTGGAAGCTCTGGGCCATTTCACAGCCGATAGGCCCACCACCGATGATCAGCATGCGGCCTGGTTTTTCTCTAAGTTCCCATATCGTATCGGAAGTCAAATAACCTGTATCTTCAATGCCCTTAATCGCAGGAACAAAAGGCCGCGCTCCTGTGGAGATAACGATGTTACGCGTGGTGATCGTTTCACCATTAACTTTTACTCTAAAAGGGTCAATGATTTCTGCGCTGCCGGTAATGCAGTCAACACCGAGTCCCGTGAATCGCTCGATAGAGTCGTGAGGCTCAATGGTTTTAATAATCGATTGAATGCGTTCCATTACCGCAGGAAAGTCGACCTCGATATTTTCATTTGATAGACCAAATTCCTCAGCACGCTCATAGTACTTTGCCATTTTAGCCGAACGAATGAGTGCTTTACTGGGGACACAACCGGTATTTAAGCAGTCGCCGCCCATTTTATGACGCTCAATAAGAGAGACTTTTGCTTTGGTTGCTGCAGCGATCAATGAAGTAACCAGTCCTGCTGAACCTGCACCGATAACGACCATATTGGTGTCAAATTTAGACGGCTTGTCATAGTTAGCGAAAACCTTTTTAGCTTGTATGCTTTCCATTAACTTCTTGGCCAAAATAGGGAATAGGCCGAGTAGAGCAAAAGCAAACAATAAACCGGGTGATAGGATGCCTGATAGAGAATCAATCTGACCAAGCTGAGTACCGGTATAAACGTAAACAAGGGTGCCTGGGAGCATGCCGAGCTGGCTGATCAAAAAGAATTGGCGAGTCTTGATTGGCGTTAAACCCATCACTAAGTTAATAACGAAAAACGGGAATAAAGGCACAAGGCGTAAGCCAAACAGATAAAACGCGCCTTCTTTTTCAATGCCTGCATTAATTGACTTAAGGGAGTCAGCAAACTTTTTTTGTACACTTTCTTTCAGTAGTGTTCGAGAAACTAGAAAGGCTAGTGTTGCACCGATTGTACTGGCAAAGGACACCAGAATCGTTCCCTGTAACAAACCGAAGATTGCACCGCCTGCAAGTGTCATTACTGCGGCGCCAGGCAAGGAGAGAGCAGTCACAGCAATATAGATCATGACGAATATGCCAGCACTGAGTATTGCATTTTGCGAATGAAAGTCACTGATAGCCTGTTGTTGAGACTTAAAGTAGTCGAGGCTCAAGTACTGGGCAAGGTCGAAGAAAAAAAAGCAGCCAATGAGAATAACGAGCGCGACAATAAGAAGTCTTTTCTTTTTATCCATAAATCTGTATCTACCTTCAAAATGGTGGTTATTTGAATGAAGTCTAATAAGGAGTGCGTTTGTTCAGACTGCAGCTATGTCTTAAGAGTTCAATTTAATAAGTAACTATATGTTAAGAAGGGCTAGTCTACCGAGATATTTACATTGTGTGCAATATAAATATCTCCATCGGGAGATAGCTCCTCAATTGATCTATGTCAGTTGATGGTAACTTTAATTATTTGAAAATGATTCCTATTAAGGTATAATGCTCGCAACTCTAGCAAGTGGTGATCATATGTTGGTTTGTGTTTGTAATGGTATTAGCGATAAAGATATTGATTCTGCTATTCATGAGGGTGCGACAGAATGTAAGGTGATCAGGGACTCGCTAGGTATTGGCAAGTGCTGTGGTCAATGTACCACTTATGCTAAAGACTTAATCAGTGAAAAAATGACCAGTATGCAAAATACTGCGGCTATGCAGCTTGCCTTAGAGGTTCGTGTTTAAGCAGTCTTTTTCCTTTCCTTTCCTTTCCTTTCCCTTCGATTCTATCTAGCCTATCCAGTATCAAACCTTAAAAACTTAATGATAACTATTTAGTTTATTAAGTCTGTGATTATTAAAGCAATAACGTGCCTTTTGAATTTAAAAAGTAATATACTCATCGCACCACACTGATAAAAAAGGGGGCGTGATAATGCAAGGCGACAAACAAGTTATTCAACACCTTAATAAAATCCTGGGCAATGAGCTTATAGCGATTAATCAATACTTTTTGCATGCTCGTATGTTTAAAAACTGGGGCCTCGAAGGCCTAGATAAAAAAGAATATAAAAAATCTATCAAAGATATGAAGCAGGCAGATGAGCTGATTGAGCGCATTCTGTTTTTGGAAGGTATCCCCAACCTGCAAAAGTTAGGCAAATTATTAATAGGCGAGAACACTCAAGAAATGCTGGAGTGCGACCTCAAATTAGAACAAAGCTCCATTGCCGACTTACGCGAAGCGATCGCTTATTGTGAATCAGTATCAGACTACGTCACCCGTGATAAGCTTCGAGAAATTCTTGCAGAAGAAGAGGAGTATCTAGATTGGTTGGAAACTCAGCTTGATCTGATCGATAAAGTGACGATCGAGAACTATATGCAATCAATGATTGAAGATGATTAAGGGGGTGAAATATGAAAGGTTCAGATAAAGTTATAGCAGAATTAAATCACTTGTTAGCGGGTGAGCTAACGGCAATAGACCAATACTTTGTTCACTCTCGAATTTATGAAGATATGGGCTTAGATAAGCTTTATGAACGTTTGGATCATGAGCGTGAAGAAGAGACAGATCACGCAGACCAAATGATCAAACGGATTTTGTTCTTGGAAGGGCATCCAGACTTGGCAACGCGTGAGCCGCTAAATGTCGGTAAAACAGTTTCGGAAATGCTACAGAATGACTTGAATGTAGAATACTCAGTAATTAAAAACCTTAAGGCAGCGATTGCTTTGTGTGAGTCTGAGCAAGATTACGAAACCCGTGCAATGCTGGTTAAGCAGTTAGAAGACTCAGAAGAAGATCATGCTTATTGGCTAGAGAAGCAATTGGGCTTGATTGATAAGATTGGGCTTCAAAATTACTTACAGTCGCAGATGTAAGCTTCGAATAGCATAATGAGTGTAAGTAGGGCCGTCATTTGTGACGGCTTTTTTGTTTGTTTGATATAAACGTTAATCCCCAACTGAATCCAAATACTTTCTTTCTAAAATATCCCTAAATAGGTAGGGGGTATTTCTAATTTTGTCCTATATTTATAGTGCTAAATAAGCAATTCACCCCAAAATAGACAGATTCATTCAAGGAAATGGGCCGACATGACGATAACTAGTCTATAGCTTGCTCACTACACACTATCTAAAAATAACGCGCTTAAAAAATACTTAGGGTGTCTCTATGAAGATCAATATGCCGGTGACTGACAATGAAGTCATGATGACCGAAGGTCAGACCTTGGTCTCAAAAACCAATCTCAAAGGTATCACTACATACGTCAATGAGGCGTTTATCGCGATCAGTGGCTTTTCTGAACAGGAGTTGGTCGGAAAGAATCACAATGTCGTCAGGCACCCGGATATGCCGCCCGAAGCGTTTAAGGATCTATGGGATACGATGAAGAAGGGGCGACCCTGGACGGGAATCGTTAAGAATCGATGTAAGAACGGTGACTTTTATTGGGTAAAGGCAAATGTGACGCCTATCTGGGAAGACGGCAAAGTTGTTGAATATATGTCGGTTCGCTCCATTCCCAGTCGTGAGGAAATTACTGCAGCAGAAGGTGCTTATGTGGCCCTTAAAAATGGCGAAATAGCACTAGATGGTGGTAACGTTGTTAAGTCGGGATTTACTCAACACCTTCCTAAGTTAAGCAATATTAAACTCACTCAGCAGTTTATGTTTCTGGGTGCAGTACTCTTAATGTTGAGTGCTTTGGTCGTGAATACCTTGGCTCAGCAATATGATCAAATAGAGTTCTCTAAACAGGAGCTCGTCGGCGTCGAATATATTCGACCGATGAGACAGCTACTCCAGTTTATTCCACAACACCGTGGTATGACTAACGCTTATCTGAATGGTGACGCTTCTTTTGAACCCAAAATATTGTCTGTAAGGCAAAAGATAAACGATTTGTTTGATGAGGCTAAAGAAGTTGACGCCAGATTAGGAGAAAAGTTACAAGCTTCTAGCAAGTTCAAAGCGATTCAAAGGAAGTGGGACAGTTTGAAGGGAATAGCATTTAGCCTTGAGGCTAAAGCCAGTTTTTCTCGCCACTCTGACCTTATTAGTGATGTGCTAAACCTGATAATTCACGCTGGCGATACCTCGAACCTAATACTTGATCCTGAGTTAGGCAGTTTCTATAGCATGGACTTGGTGGTCAACAAGATTCCAGCCCTGGTCGAAAATATGGGCCAGGCTAGAGGCTTGGGCTCAGGTGTCATTGCTAATCAGGAAATTGGGCAGGCCCAACTAAATCGATTGACTGAATTGAAAGTCGGTGTTGATGTCAATTACAAAGGTCTGCTAACTTCTTATAACTCTGGTGCTAGTGCGGAGCAAAGAGTTAAACAGAGGCTAGGCTCACTTGCGGCTGATGTTGAGCGTATTATTGGTGGATTTATTTCTTCTGTCGACCACATTAGACAAGGTGACCTGGCGATATCTTCAATGGATGCAAAGTCTTTCTTCGCTGAGGGAACGAGAGGTATTAACAAAGCATTTGAATTGTACGATGAAAGTGCAAACTTGCTTGAAGAGTTATTAACTGAACGTGTAGAAGGCATGCAAGCACAGTTCTATATTATAAGTGCCTTAACTACTATTGCGATTTTGATGACTTTAATTTTGGGTTTTGCTTTATCACGAAATATTCTTCGTTCGATTAATCAGTGTCTGGCCAACTTTGGTGAAATCGCAAGTGGCAATTACCGTGAAGACATCCATGTCAGCGGCAATAATGAATTAACGGCCTTGATGTGCTCACTTAAATCGATGCAGATAAAAATGGGCTTTGAAGTAGAAGAAGCGATCGCGATTGCGAATTCAGGTAGCCGAATTAAGCAAGCCCTTGATGTCTGTAATACCAATGTCATGTTGGCAGATGACCGCATGGATATTATCTATCTGAACGCGTCGGTTCAGAAGATGTTCAAAGACGCTGAAGCAGACTTACGGAGTGATTTACCAAACTTTGATGCGGATAACTTGTTAGGCGCAAGTGCAGATGTTTTGTATAAAGATCCAAGTCATCAGCGTGCGGTGATAGAAAACCTTAACGGCACGCAGAAGAGTCGAATGAAAACGGGCGGAAGAGTGTTTGACCTAATGGCAACGCCGGTGATTAATGACCAAAGCGAGCGTTTAGGAACAGTAATTGAATGGAACGATATCACTGAAGAGCTGAAACGCACGGAAGAAGAGCGTCGCATAGCCAACGAAAATGCACGTATGAAGCAGGCGCTTGATAGCGTTTCTGCAAACGTTATGGTTGCAGATGACCAGCTTAATATTATTTATATGAATGATGCGGTTGTTGATACTTTGCGCAATGCCGAGAAGGATATTCAAGCAGAGCTAAGCAATTTTGCTGTTGATAAGATTATTGGCAGTAATATAGACATATTCCATAATAATCCAGCGCACCAGCGTGGCATGATAGAACGGATGACTGCTGAATACTCTGCAGATATTGTGGTGGGTGGTCGTAATCTAAACCTTGTTGTTAACCCGATTGTTAATGATGAGGGTGAGCGCATTGGTACGGTCGTAGAGTGGGATGATCAAACTGAAGAGCTAAAACGATTGGCTAAAGAGCGTAGTGTCGCTAATGATAATGCGCGTATCAAGCAAGCCTTGGATAGTGTTTCGGCAAATGTCATGGTGGCCAATGCCGACCGCGATATTATCTACATGAATGATGCAGTGATATCGACCTTGCGAAATGCAGAAAGTGACATTCAAAAAGACCTGGGTAATTTCAACGTCAATACCTTGTTAGGAAGCAGTATTGATGTCTTCCATAAGAACCCCTCGCATCAGAAACAATTGTTAGAGAGCCTGACGAGTGAGTATTCGGCAAGTCTGAATATTGGTGGCCGTAATATGGACTTGGTTGTGAACCCTATTACAAACGACGATAACGAACGTATTGGTACGGTTGTTGAGTGGGCTGACCGAACTAACGAAGTCGCTATCGAACAAGAAATCGACCGACTTGTTTTTGCGGCGGCAAATGGTGATCTGTCCAAGCGTCTGGACCCTGAAGGTAAAACAGGCTTCTTTGCTAAGTTAGCAGAAGGTTTGAACCAGACTGTTGGAAGTGCAGACTCCTTCTTAGCTGATGTGGGTGAAGTTCTGTCTGCATTATCAGAGGGTGATTTGACCAAGACAATTAGCAGTGAATACCGAGGATCTTTCGGTAAGGTTAAGACAGATGTGAATGCGACGGTGACCAAACTTACCGAGATCATTACGCAGATTCGTGAATCCACGTCGATGGTTCACGAAGCCGCGAACGAAATATCGCAAGGTAACGCTGATCTAAGTGCGCGCACAGAGTCTCAGGCGAGTTCTCTTGAAGAAACTGCAGCGAGCATGGAAGAGATTACCAGCACGGTTAAAGAAAGTGCCGGGAATGCTTCACAGGCAAATACAGTCACTAGCGACGCTAAATTGAAAGCGGTTGCAGGTGGTGAGGTTGTTCATGGCGCAGTGGGAGCAATGAAAGAAATACTCGCTTCGAGTCATAAGATTAACGACATTATTGGTGTCATTGATGAGATTGCGTTCCAGACTAACTTGCTAGCGCTTAACGCAGCCGTTGAGGCCGCTAGAGCGGGTGAGCATGGTCGAGGATTTGCAGTGGTGGCAGGTGAGGTTAGAACCTTATCTCAACGTTCTGCGACGGCAGCGAAAGAGATCAAAGACCTGATTCGTGAAAGCGTCAATAAGGTTGAAACGGGCTCTCAGCTTGTAAATGATTCTGGCCAGACACTTGCGGATATCGTGAAGTCAGTTGAAGAGGTTGCTGTAAGAGTAGAAGAAATTGCCACGGCAGCAGCCGAGCAGAATGATGGTATTGGGCAGATTAACCAAGCAGTCATGCAAATGGATGATATGACCCAGCAAAACGCAGCCTTGGTTGAAGAGGCAAGTGCCTCTAGTGAGGCTTTGAGTGAGCAAGCATCAGCCTTGAATCAGATGGTTAGCTTCTTCAGAGTGGGGAATCACCAGGCCGCAATATTTAGCGCGCCTGCTTCAGCACCTACATCAGCGCCTGCACCGACTCCTTCTGTCAGCCAAGCTCCACAGCAAACGACTTCGGTGCCGATGGATACCGGTATTGCTCCGACAGAAGATCAGGTGATCAAATACAGTGGTGATAACTCAAACGATGATGATGACTGGGAAGACTTCTAGCGCATAGTCTAAAGGGAATGCAAAGGCCGATCAGTGATCCACTGCTCGGCCTTTTTTTTAGCGGGGGAGTACTTGATTCAAGCAGTACATTACTCATTTAGGCAGATCCTTCTACGGCTTGCACGAGGGCTAGCACGGGGTTGATCAGCGAGGGGTGGAACCCTCTGCCTACGGGCACGAGGTAAGTCGACTTCTGTAGGCAGATCCTTCGGCCGCGCTGGCTTCACTAATAACTCAAAACTATGAACACAGAATTACTATGACAAAACAATTTAATGGGGTGTCGAATTTAGGCGTAGACTAATAGGTGAATAGCTTAGCGCTTCTCACCCGGAAGCGAGGAGGTGGTAAATGTACACTTCAAGCAGAAAGAGAACTGTAAGTAAAAATATTGGCAAAAAACGAAAAGTCATGGCGGGCAAAGTAGGGTATGACCTTAGCTTGGATCGTCGGGTCAGTAGTCGAAGAGACAGCTTGATGCCCAGTCTAGAAAGTCTAGGACCTTTTGATAGGCGTCATACCGATGACAGAAGAATGGATAAGCGCCCCTTGAGTGATTTTCCTTACTTGCCAGAAGTGATAATTTAGTAAAATAAAGTATTGGTACAATGGCTAAATAGCCAGTAGAGACTCTGTTTAGAGCTACATAGAAAGCAAAAAGCCCGGTCAATGACCGGGCTTTTTTATGATTAAGACCAAGTCTTAATCCACCTTATCCAACGATTTTAACCGGCACGGCCAAATCTTCAGCTGGTGGAGCGAAAGAAGTCAGGTTAATACCTTCAACAGCTTCTTTGTACTCTTCCAATGATGGGAATCGGCCAAGAATAGTTGATAGAACAACCATTGGCGTAGAACCAAGTAGTGATTCACCTTTCTTCTCAGCAGAGTCTTCTACAACACGGCCTTGGAATAGACGAGTTGAAGTCGCTAGCACTGTATCACCAGGAGCCGCTTTCTCTTGGTTACCCATACATAGGTTACATCCAGGACGCTCTAGGTAAAGGATGTTCTCGTATGAAGTACGAGCCGCTTCTTTTGGATTGTCATCGTCAAACGTGAAGCCAGCGTACTTAGATAGGATATCCCAATCGCCTTCAGCTTTTAGCTCATCAACGATGTTGTACGTTGGTGGTGCAACAACGAGTGGCGCGTTAAACGTGATCGGGCCTTTCTTCTCTAGGTTGCGAAGCATCGCAGCGATGATTTGCATATCGCCTTTGTGAACCATACAAGAACCAACGAAGCCAAGGTCAACCTGACGGCCATCGTAGTATGAAGTAGGACGGATAACATCGTGCGTGTAACGCTTAGATACGTCTTCGTTGTTTACGTCTGGGTCAGCAATCATTGGCTCTTCGATCGCATCTAGGTCAACAACCAACTCGGCGTAGTACTTAGCGTTGTCGTCTGGAGCAAGTGCAGGCTCTTCACCAGATTTGATGCCAGCGATACGCTTGTCAGCTAGATCGATAAGACCTTGTAGCATGTTCGCTTCGTTATCCATACCTTTGTCGATCATGATCTGGATACGAGACTTAGCCAACTCTAGAGAGCTGATGAGCGTTTCGTCTGTAGAGATACAGATAGACGCTTTCGCTTTCATCTCTGCAGTCCAGTCAGTGAAGGTGAACGCTTGGTCAGCAAGTAGAGTACCGATTTGTACTTCGATTACACGACCTTGGAAAACGTTTTCGCCAGAGAACTTCTTAAGCATTTGTGCTTGCGTTGCGTGTACGATGTCACGGAAGTCCATGTGAGGCTTCATAGAACCTTTAAAGGTTACTTTTACAGACTCAGGGATAGGCATTGCTGCTTCGCCCGTCGCAAGTGCGATTGCAACCGTACCAGAGTCAGCACCGAATGCGACACCCTTAGACATACGCGTGTGAGAGTCACCACCAATGATGATTGCACGGTCATCAACAGTGATGTCGTTCAATACTTTGTGGATTACGTCAGTCATTGAGTGGTAAACGCCTTTCGGGTCACGTGCAGTGATTACGCCGAACGCGTTCATGAATGCCATTAGCTTAGGCGTGTTAGCCTTAGCTTTGTTGTCCCATACAGAAGCTGTGTGACAACCAGACTGGAAAGCACCATCAACACTTGGAGAGATAGTCGAAGCAGCCATTGCTTCTAGTTCCTGACAAGTCATAGGACCAGTCGTGTCCTGAGAACCTACGATGTTCACTTTAACGCGAACGTCAGAACCCGTGTGTAGTGGAGTCTTAGAAGTAACACCAACAGCGTTGCGGTTGAAGATCTTTTCAACTGCAGTTAGGCCTTGGCCTTCGTTAGAGATTTCTTTAGAAGCAGCGTAAACAACTGGTGCTTCAACGCCTAGCGTTTCAGCAGCAAATGTTTGTAGCTTCTTACCGAAAGTTACCGCGTAAGAGCCGCCAGCTTTCATGAATTCAACTTTTTGTGGCGTGAAGGCATCAGAAACGTCTGACAATTCTTCGCTACCGTTGTATAGCTTCTTAGCTTTAGTATCGATTGTTAGAACCGTACCTGTTGCAACAGAGTATGCTTCTTCCAATACTGGGTCGCCGTTTGCATCACGAACAACTTCACCGTTTGCGTCAGTTTTCTTAACCCAGTTTTTAAGGTCAAGACCGATACCACCGGTTACACCAACAGTCGTTAGGAAGATAGGTGCGATACCGTTAGTACCTGCAACTACCGGACGGTTGTTGATGAATGGAATGTATGGAGAAGTCTTCTCACCAGCCCACAGTGCAACGTTGTTAACACCAGACATACGTGAAGAACCAACACCCATCGTTCCTTTCTCAGCGATTAGCATCACTTTAGCGTTAGGGTGCTTTTTACCTAGCTCAACGATTTCTTGTTGTGCTTCAGGCGTGATCATGCACTGGCCATGTAGCTCACGGTCTGCACGAGAGTGAGATTGGTTACCAGGAGAAAGAAGGTCAGTAGAGATGTCGCCTTCAGCCGCGATGTAAGTAACAACGTCGATTTTCTCTGGGATATCGTCAAGCTTTGTGAAGAACTCAGCTTTTGAGTAGCTTTCTAGGATCTCTTTAGCAATCGCGTTGCCTGCTTTAAATGCTTCAGCTAGACGAGCTGTATCAGCGTCATATAGGAATACTTGAGACTTAAGAACTTCACCCGCTGCTGCAGCTTGTGCGTCGTCAGAAAGAGCGATGTCTAGAAGTGCTTCAACAGAAGGGCCACCTTTCATGTGAGAAAGTTGCTCAAGAGCGAACTCAGGCGAGATCTCAGCAACAGTTTCATTACCTAGAACGATGTCTTTTAGGAATGCTGCTTTAACGCCTGCCGCAGGAGTTGTACCTGGAAGCGTGTTGTAGATAAAGAAGTTTAAAGACGCTTCGCGGTGCTCGTTACCCGTGTCTTTAATTTGAGCGATGATCTCTGATAACAAATCTGCGCTATCAATTGGCTTAGGGTTCAAACCTAGGTCCTTTTTACGAACCTCAATTTCTTCTAGGTATTCTGAATACAAACTCATACGAATCTCTCACTCAAAGTTTTAGTAATGACTATCAAAAAACTACTTAATACGCCATTGGATGCAAGTAGTTTCATCGGTGTCCAACGGAGCATGGCTTTCCAGTGAACTGATCAGGTGTTCCTGTTTATTCACTATGCAAGCTCCCCATTGGGCGCTTATTCTCAGCAGTGCGTCTGCTTAAATTTAGTGTGGAATGTGTCCACAGCTATCTTTCCCTTATTATGGCCCGCTCTTGTGACTTTTTGATTTCTAAGGTTCACTTTAGCTTAGGCTGGTGGTCAGATGTCTTTATTGCTAGATCTTAGCCTCTAGATCGAAATCTATTGAGTTTAGACCACCCTTATATTTTCGCGCACATATTGTATGGGATTTCCCCGCAAAAGTTAATAATTACTCAGGCTTATGAATGTTATTTTCGGTATAGGTTTTGTGAATGTGTTTGTTTGTCGTTAAGCTCTACACTCATTTATACCATGATTTGATAAATACAATGCGAAGAGGTAGTAATGAGCGAAGTGTTTGAGCAGTGTCAGGTTTCGATAGATACGCCAGTAGCCTGGGGTGAAATGGATGCCTTTCAGCACGTTAATAATGTCGTCTATTTTAAATACTTCGAAAGTGCGCGAATTGCCTATTTTGACCGACTGGGTAATAATGAAGAAATGAAACGCTCTGGTATTGGCCCAATACTGGCCTCTACTCAGTGCCGCTATAAAGCGCCTTTAAGCTACCCTGACAATATCTCCGTGGCAACGCGAGTGTGCGAAATTTCAGAAGATCGCTTTACCATGAAGTACTACGTTATGAGCCATAATACTGGCAGAATTGCGGCAGAAGGTGAGGGAATAATCGTTTTTTACGATTATAACAATAACTGTAAACATGCCATTCCTGAAGAGATCAAAAACAGAATTGTTGCACTCGACGGACTATAGGTATTAGCGTTTTAGTTTACTTTGTCTAAATTGTTTTGGTGTTTGACCGCAGAGCTTTTTAAAAAGCGTTCTGAAATACTGAATATCCTGATAGCCAACGTTACCTGCGATGGCCTCTATATTTTGACTCCCTGTTTGAAGCAGATGCTTTGCTTTCTCTATGCGAAGCTTTTGTAAATAGCTAGATGGCGTTTCATCGGTAGCGGTTTTAAAGCGCCGCACCTGGTTTCGGCTGCTCATGTTAAAGCGGTTTGCTAGCTCTTCGATACTATCGAAGCTATCCAAATGATCTTCCATCCAGTTTTGAATACCAATAATGTGTTCATCACTGTGTTCTTTCAAAGCTTGTATACCGGCAAACCTTAGCTGCGATCTCTCAGACAAATCAATCATCAGTAATCTGGAGCAAGCTTCGGCGAGCGAGCGACTAAAAAACGTTTCAATTAAATAAAGGCAGAGGTCTTGAAATGCGTAGGCGCCGCCTGAGCAGAATAATGTTCCATCATGAGTCAGCATGCTATCAATCTGTAAATCAACAAGCGGGAATTGTTGTCGAAACTGGGAGGCATACTTCCAGTGTGTGGTTGCGCGACGCTGATCAAGCAAACCTGTCGCCGCCACAAGAAATGCGCCGGTACATACTGACGCCACTGCGCCTCTTTTTCGCTGGCTGTCTACTAGCCAATGAATTAGCGCGTCATCAAAATCAAAGCCATTAGTCGGGACAGGGCCGAGGGGCGCGATGATGACCAAGTCATAATGCTTCTGACCAATGTCTTCTGTAGGGCTAATACGAATA
>NZ_LWGE01000558.1:0-6100 GCF_001635315.1 Oleiphilus sp. HI0123 | reverse complement strand
GCTATTACCTTGTATATGATAGGTAAACTGTATTACATCGTCGGTATCGGGAAAGATTGGGCTGCTTACTTCCTCTAGCTCAACGCCGAGAATAATTCCTGTCCCACGATCAGTAGTCACAGTTGTATCAGAGGTGTTGAAGGAAAACGCAAAATGACTTCCGCTTTCTGTCGCGTGACCAATAGGTGCTTCGAGACCACCATCGAGCTTCAATATACCTCTATTTACCTCTGAAATGCCTGTCTCGCTGCTTGGGTCTGATACTTCGCTCAGTTCACTAAAGAATCTGCGTGAGTCCTCAATAATTCCTCTTTGCGTTGTCAATGACTGTGAGTTGTTGTTGGCGAGACGAGCTAGGGTATGGCTTCTATAGTGGGGGTTATTAATAGGCTGCTCCAGGCTGAAAAAACTACCAGATGCATTCCAAATCATTGTTTCGCCAAAGATTTCTATTATTTTATCTGTATCATTGAGCTTCTGAGAGAAGGATATTACTCCGTAGCTTTTGCCATTAAGTAAGCTGGTGGAAAAAGTGCTAGGTGTTTGCTGAGCGTGTACTTCCCATGAAAAAAGATTGATATCTTCGATCTGGTCTCCTAATTCTTCATCTTCAGTATTTGGATTTTTGACAATGTAGTTCGCGGCTTTGCTAAAGTTGCCACCAGTTAGCCAAGTTGGTTCGTTTCCATAATCAATATCTTCCTCTTCCTCGACAGGTGAGTAAACCGAGTCTGGTTCATATTCGTTTACTTGGTAGAGCTTGGCGAAAATAGGTTCGTATTGCCACGCGACATCTTTTGTATCAGTCACATCACCCGGTTGAGATGGGCTTAATGTACGTGCTTCCAATATGTTGCCTTCCCTACTTAAGAAAGAGTCGGGCGTAGAGGCTGAAGCATAAGCGTTGATTGGCTCAGATCGGTCAATATCGCTGTCGTTAATATCTCTCACGGTTAGGCTTGTGCGTTCATAAGGGATATCGATAAATAGCGCTGACTCGCGGCGTAAGTCCGTTAAATAGGTGGTGCTTTGATATTTGGGGTAAGCGGGCAGTTCATTGGCTAGCTCCCTGTTTTCGACGATGGTTGAATTGGATGCAGCAAAGCCAATGGATTCTACGCTCCTATTAGTTGCGTTGATATCGCTTAAAGAGAGGGCAAGAAATGCACTGTTATAAGTTTTTGGCAAAGGTGGAGGTGTAGAGAAAACGTCGCCATTTTCATCGAAACCCAGGCCAGTCACTTCGCGCATTGTACCTTTTGCGAAAGGGCTCGTTGCTCTGGTTAACTCTGTCGCAGCAGCTTCCACATAGTGACGAATTTCGTCTTGTTGTTCCAAGGTTTCTATTGCCTGTGAAATATTATTGTTGTTGGAAAGTTCGAAGTTAAACTCGCCAACAGCATTATTTATCATTGATAAGTAGTCTTGCTTAGCTCTAGGTTGGTTATCACAGCCAATCACAGGGTTATCGGTAAGACAAGGTTGGTGAGTTAACAAAGCGCTAGAGTCGGGAATTTGATCAAATACCTTTTTGAGTAGGTAATGAGTAAAAATATTAGTGGTAACTTGTGCAGTAGAATTAACCGCGATTGGGATGTAAGGGATGGCTGCGTAATAAATTTCATCGTCACTATAGCGGATTTTTATTACGTGGTTAATTTGTTCAATGTAATCGGACTCGATAAACATTTGGATGTTGCTGGAGTCCTCAAGTCTCGTTACGTCCCAGGTGGGGAGGTTGCCGTCAGAGGTTTCGTTGAAGTCGGCATTTAGTGAAACTAAGGATATTTGACCTAGGCTTAGGTCTGTTGAACCGTCTAGTCGTTCTGCGTTGATTATCAGAGTTTTTCCGAGGGTTAAATCTGGGTCTCGTGCGGTATCGCTATCAGAATCTAAATCGCTGGAACTACCATCAGTGCCACCTTGTTCTTCGGGGAGTCCGCATGCTTGTAGGGTGCCTAGCAAAAATAGGAAAACCATAATCGAAATGGTTTTGGGGAGCGGAGAGCGACGTGAGGACATAAGCTGCATTAACCTTTTTAGCAAATTACGTTAGTAGCTCTAACGTATTCCATATCGTTGAACTTGGATGCACTTACACATTCGGAGCTTGATCATAGCTCGCATCCAAAGTTAATAATCCTTTCGGGTTGAGTTAACCGAGTTAATATATCTAATTCGAGGCTTTTAAAAAAGCGCCTATGTTTCAGAGTGTGATCCGCATAGCGCTTAGCTGGTGACTCAAGAGGGGATTAGCTTCAATTCATTAGCCGTATCAAGAACTCGCTGAATGTCTTCGAGAAGCTCATTTATGTATGTATCCAACTGTCGCTCGTAAGTTTTTAAAGCATGTTCGGTATCTTTTACTGTTTTTCTTAACTTTGGAACGCCACAATAATGGCAGGCGCCATGTAATTTGTGGACAGACTCTTCAAGTAGTTCGAGCTGATTGTTTTGGAATAGCTGCTCAATTCGTTCTTTTTCACCTGGTAAGCTTTCCAAAAACTTTTTTAAGAAAGTTTCCGCAAGATCTTGGTTACCGTTACACAAACTCACGCCTTCTTCTATATCGATGATTTTAATTGGCGTGTGTGATGAATGAATAGCCTGAGATTGACGAGGGTCTGGGGTGGTATTATTTGTTTCCGGTAAGTGAACTGGGCTATTGTCTTTGGGCGATGCAGGCATAGACGTAGTAGCTTGCTTCTGACCTAGGTCACTGGCTAGCTCGGGAAGATATTCTGTGATTGTTTTACTGAGCTTTTCTTCATCAATTGGTTTGGTGATAAGTGTTTGAAAACCCTGGTTGAGAAAGGTTTGTTGTTCTTCGGGAAGGGCGTAGGCAGTCAGTGCAATGATCGTTGCTGTTTTATACTGCTGATTAATCTGCCGGATGCGCTTCATCGCTTCAACACCATCCATTCCTGGCATCTGAATATCCATAAAAATAAGCTTGTACGAGGTCTCCTGACATTTGCTGATTGCTTCAAAGCCGTCATTAGCGGACTCTGCTTGTATCCCCATGCTTTCCAGAATTGAGACCACTAACGATAAGTTGATATCATTATCATCCACGACAAGAATTGGTTGTCTATCTTTTTTAATAGGCGTTGAAATAGGGGTTGTGAGCTTTTTCAAGATGCTTTTTTTAGTGTAGTTTTCCATGCTTAGTTCGCATAGCTCATTGTAAAAACGCTGTCGGGTGAGCGGCTTCACCAAGTGTGCGCTGGCGCTTTGAATGGCTTCGGTATCGTAGTCTTCTAGGGTCGGCGTAATGAGCAAAACTCGTTGACCTAGTGATTGAAGGGTTTGCATGATCGAGGTGTATTCAGGGACGCCTAACTGGCTTTTATCCAGACTCACCAAGGTTAGTCGGCGATGATCTTTCTGGGTCTCAGCAACTTTTGCCAGGGTTATCAGTTGTAATTTGCTTTCGGCAAACTGGTAGTCTACACCCCAGGAGTTGAACATATGCTCTATTGCAAGTCTGGCGGACCCTTTGGGTTCGTAGCATATTATATGGCTGCCTCTTAGCTGCTCTTGGGTTGGGAGCTGTTCAAGCTCGTTGCCTGGTTTTTCTATGGGTAAGGTAAACCAGAATGTAGAGCCTTTGCCAAGCTCACTCTCAAAGCCAATTTCACCATCCATTTGCTCAATTAGGTTCTTGGATATCGCGAGCCCTAAACCTGTGCCGCCAAAGTTTCTCGCAGTTGTGGCGTCAGCTTGGGAAAAGGCGTTAAAAATCGAGTGTTGTTGGGCGCGAGACAAACCAACGCCTGTATCGGTCACTGACACTTTGACAGACTCGCGGCTGAGGTCATTTTCGTCATCGGCTAACATCACCCTGACTAAGACTTCACCAGCCTGGGTAAACTTGATTGCATTATTGACCAGGTTGGTGACAACTTGTTTGATGCGCAGAGGATCGCCAATAATGGCCCTGGGGACGTCTTGGTAATGTAGGTGAACCAACTCCAGATTCTTGGCGTGAGCCGTCGGTGCAAGCATAGCAACCACGTCATCGATAAGCTCCCGAAATTCAATGGTACCCTTTTCTAGCAATAGCTTACCGGCTTCTATTTTTGAGAAGTCGAGAATATCATTTATGATTAGTAGCAGAATTTCTGAAGACTTTTTGATTGTACTAAGGTGGTCTATTTGTCGTTTGTTCAGGTTGCTTTTAAGTAAGAGGTTGGTGAAACCAATAATGCCGTTCAGTGGTGTTCTAATTTCATGACTCATATTGGCTAAAAATTCTGACTTGGTTCGGTTTGCCAAAACAGCCTGCTTCCTCGCTATATCGAGCTCTACGTTCTGAATTTCAATTGTTTCGAGAGTTTCTCGCAAGTCTTCTGTAGTTTGTTCAATTTCTTGCGTCATGTCAGATTGAGTTTGGCTCAAGCGCTCACCTAACTGATTAGCGCTGTGAGCCAGCTGGTTAAGTTCGCTAGGGAAAACAGTTTGAATGTGTATGTCGGAATTGCCGTCAGCCAGCTTACCTAAATGCAGCCCAATTTCTTTAATTGGCGCTATTATTTGTTTAATCAAAAAACGCACAGAGAAATAGCAAAGGATTGCGCCGACTAACATTAACCAGATAGCCTTCATGACTGTGTTGCCGATTTCTTGGTTCATGGAGCCCCGGTTGGTGTTGATTAATAACCATGCCTTACTCTGTTCCTGTTGATAGGTGCTTGGGCCAACTTGTTTTTTTAGTCTACTTTGAGTCAAAGATGAAAGAGTGGCTGAGCGCTTTTCAGTATTCAGCGGTATGACGAAAATGTTTTCATTGCCTGTCTCGATAATTTTTGGGCTGACTGTGGGAAAGGTTGTTGGGTTAAGTCGTGCGGATAGCTGAGTGCCTCGGTGTTTTAAGACCTTATGATTTGAATTGAGTAGCGTAATCGATTCGATAAGGGGGGAAGCAAGTAGCGTGTCAAAGTATTTATTCAGATCGTTTAGTTCTGATTGCTTTTCATCATCTTTTTGCGTGGCTTTGTTTCGCAAGTGTTGAGCTGTGATGCTGGCGCTGGTCTGGGTTAATAGACTTAGCTGTTGGAAAAACTGTTTTTCAACGACATTTAGCCTGTGGTCGGCTAATACTAGGCCTAAGCCAAGAAATATTAATACTAGAGGCAAGGAGGCAATCAGTGCGATGCGAGACTTGAGCTTGATAGGTTTCATGGATTTAAACTTATATAATATAAGGCTTTGTCAGGCCGTGTGGTATATCATGAACTATGTATTATGGACAATTGTACGATGGACTGCCATAGCAAGCTTTACAGAAATTAGTATGATTAAACGGTGCTAATTTGATCTAGTGTCGTTTTATTGTCTTGTCTGTGAATTAGGCATTCTAGACTGGGCGCATTGAATTAATACATACTCTGTAAACAGAATATTGAACAGGAATTTTACTCCCAATGAGTGATGCAAAAAACGAATTTCCTACGATTGAAGACTATGTTGGAAATACCCCCCTCGTCAGGTTACAGCGTTTACCTGGTCAGACAACTAATATCCTGCTAGTCAAACTTGAGGGTAATAACCCTGCAGGTTCGGTGAAGGATAGGCCTGCTTTAAGTATGATTCAGAGGGCAGAGGAAAAAGGGCAGATAAAGCCCGGTGATACCTTAATCGAAGCAACGAGTGGCAATACGGGGATTGCTTTAGCGATGGCTGCGGCAATCAAGGGCTACAAGATGATCCTGATTATGCCAGACAACGCTAGCATGGAACGGAAGGCCTCAATGGAAGCTTACGGTGCACAAATGCTCTATGTTAGCAAAGAAGAAGGTATGGAGGGCGCTCGTGACCTGGCGCAGTCAATGGCGGCCGAAGGCAAGGGCATTGTCCTCGACCAGTTCGCGAACGATGACAACCCCTTGGCTCATTATTGCGGGACGGGGCCTGAAATCTGGGAGCAAACTCATGGAAAAATTACTCACTTTGTCAGTGCCATGGGAACGACAGGTACCATTATGGGAAACTCCAGGTTTCTGAAAGAAAAGAACCCAGATATCAAGATAGTGGGTTTGCAACCTGCAGAAAATGCGGCAATTCCCGGTATTCGTCGCTGGCCTGAAGAGTATCTGCC
>NZ_LWGE01000557.1:0-517 GCF_001635315.1 Oleiphilus sp. HI0123 | reverse complement strand
AGCAAAGAAGCCGATGATATTTATCAGAAAATACAAAGTGTTATGGCTAAAGAAAGTGCTTAGGGCAGGTCATCACGATGTCTAATCAATTTTTCTATACCGAAAGGCTCGGATCGATGAAGTTTATCTTGCTAGCTTGTTCTGTATTTGTGAGTTCCTTACTCACAGGGTGTAGCTTGGTTAAATACACGATTGAGCATGCTCCCTATTCGCTTATTCAGTCAGATGGAAATTTTGAGATCCGACATTACGACCAGATGTTATTGGTTTCCACAACGATGAATAGTGAAAAGGGGAGATCGTCAAACGATAGTGCTTTCAAACGACTTTTTGCGTATATCTCCGGCGAAAATAGTAAGGGGCAAGATATCAGCATGACCGCGCCTGTGTTCATGGATCAAGACAAAGCAACTAAAATGTCTTTTGTTCTTCCCGAAGATTTCAGGATTGAGACAGCACCGGCGCCGAGAGACCCAAACGTTTCTTTGGAGCGAGTCAATGATTACACCGTTGCAGC
>NZ_LWGE01000556.1:0-218 GCF_001635315.1 Oleiphilus sp. HI0123 | reverse complement strand
CTTGAGGCTCGGTTTTGTTTTTGCGGGCCAAACGCTTTTGCATGAGATGAAGGCTTTCATTGGTGTTTGGGATGTCAATGGGCCTGCCCAAGAAATAGCGACTCGAGCGTTTCTTGATGCGCAATGGCAAGCTGACGCGCGCCAGCGATACCTCGACTTGTCTCGAGATAACCAAAAGCTGTGGCAAGGTTTATTTATTCAATTGCGAGAACAAGGGG
>NZ_LWGE01000555.1:0-470 GCF_001635315.1 Oleiphilus sp. HI0123 | reverse complement strand
CCATCTTTCACTGCTGTTTCAAGATTTTCCATGATTAGACGTGTAGCAGCTGTTCCGTAAGCGTCGGTCTCATCGGTAGCATTAACTGAAATGTAAGACTCAATCGCATGAGTCAGTGCGTCCATTCCGGTTGCAGCCGTCACTGCAGCAGGTAGGCCTAGCATCATTGCGCCGTCTAAAGCGGCCATCATGGGTACCAGTTTAGGGTCAATGATAGGTGTCTTTTGATGGGTTTCAGGGTCTGATACGACAGACACGATGGTTACTTCTGAGCCAGTGCCTGCAGTTGTCGGGATGGCGAATAGTGGCAAAGGTGCTTTACGTAACTTGAATAAGCCGGCCATCTTCTCTAATGGCTTGTCATTTGTTGCGCGTGCTGCGATAGCCTTGCTTGCATCAATCGGTGAGCCACCGCCTACGGCAAGAATTGCTTCGCAGTTGTTGTTTCTTAATAAGTCTAGACCTGCTTG
>NZ_LWGE01000554.1:0-290 GCF_001635315.1 Oleiphilus sp. HI0123 | reverse complement strand
TGGTTTTGTCTATGGTGGATTCAGGTGTTTCCACGTCATACATATCAATACTGATACGGCTATCACTCCAGTGCCAGAAGTAGTCGCTATAGACTTGAGCGTATTCGTTAGCGATTGAAATAAGTTTTTTGTTTTCGAGTGTTTCTTCCAGATACAAGCCCTGTAAGTAATGACGTGAAGTAGAGAGGGTAATGGTATTGAGCGCTTCGTGTTTACCTGTCTGTTCCGATAATTCAAATATATTGATGTCGGAACCTCCATTGTAGCTGTATATCAGGTTTCCGTCGGTC
>NZ_LWGE01000553.1:0-588 GCF_001635315.1 Oleiphilus sp. HI0123 | reverse complement strand
TATTATTGTTGTCGCCACTGAACCCACACCCTACGCTAATCTAATTGATCGTTATCTGGTGGCCGCTGAAACTCTCGACATCAAGCCTGCCATACTGTTTAACAAAAGCGACTTGATTAATGATAATAACCGCGCTCAGATAGAAAAACTCTGCCAAAGCTATGAAGCACTTGGCTATGAAGTACTCAAGACCTCAGCCAATGAAGTCGAGCATTGTGAGTCCACCTTATTCGACTGGCTAAAAAACTACACCAGCGTCTTCGTTGGCCAATCCGGTGTCGGCAAGTCTTCACTGATTCGTAGTATTCTGGGTGATCAGAGCATTAAAGTCGGCGCGCTTTCGGAAGTATCCCGTAAAGGTACTCACACCACGACGACAGCCAAGCTTTTTCATATTCCGGGTGGCGGTAGAATTGTTGACTCACCGGGCATACGAGAATTCGGCTTATGGCATATCAATGAGCAAGAACTGTTGGAAGGTTTTATCGAACTCAGGCCGCATATTGGCTACTGCCGTTTTCGTGACTGCAAACATAATAATGAGCCCAAGTGCGCGATCCTTGACGCCTACGACAAAGGTGAGATTAG
>NZ_LWGE01000552.1:0-1132 GCF_001635315.1 Oleiphilus sp. HI0123 | reverse complement strand
GCATTACGGCTTTTGGGCAATAGTGGTTCAGCAAGAAGACTGGCTCAAAGCCTTCCAACGCGCCCGCGCTCATGTCAAAACACTAGTACTACCTGATTACCAGAGAGCACCTCACATCACTTTATCTGCTTGCGGACTGGTGGATCCTGCTCACTTCTGCGAAGAGAAGCTCGCCCGGCAAATCAGAGCGCTTGAAGAATTAAAGCTTTCGCCCTTTTCTCTAGAAAGCCTAGGCCTAGACAGTTTCGAGACAGCCCCCTACCTTTCGATAAACAAGCACCCTCTTCTTCTAAAGATACGCGGTACACTGGAATCTATCTGTCAGGATAATCCCGCACGCGACTACCACCCTCATCTTACTTTGGGCTTTTATAAACAGTCGTACTCACTCAGCACCTTACAGCGCCACTTATCAGGCTATACACAGCCAGTCCTCCCAAGTCTAAGCGTACAAAGCCTATGCTACTGCACCTATCAGACCAAAGAAATCCAGGGAAACATCACAATAAGACACAAGCTCCCGCTTTCATAACGCAATAACACTCTCACTTGACGCTGATAGCTCAAGAAAACCGATCTATCCCTAAGAATTATTCCTCCATTTTTACGGCGAAAATGCACAGTTATGCTATTTTTAAGGAGGGGCAAGCTTTAACGAAGCAATTATCGACGTCAGCACACTCCTGACACATATCAGTCAATTGCCTAGCCCCTAACCTCATTGAATAGCACTGGGCATATACTGACGTGGCAACAAACGTAAATGAATAAGCTAACTACATCACTATCCTTCAAGTTAGCGATACCAAGCATCCTTATTGGCACGATATTTTTGCTGTCCGTCTCGCTATTATTCTCTTATCACGCAGAGCGAACATTAGAGCGTGAAAGCAATATAATTGCCCAGCATATACAAGACACGCTACTTATCGCTAATGAAACCAATGCTAACACAGCTAATTTAAGGCGTATTGTTAAAGCCTTAACGGCACGAAATGACATGACCCGCTTGCTCCCGGTGGAACAGGCAAGTGGCATTATCAGCGCAGACAGCCAAGAAGAAAATATTGGCCAAAATGTTCATAATTCACTCGACAATGCCCAATTAGAAACCTAGAAGCGTTTCATCACA
>NZ_LWGE01000551.1:0-515 GCF_001635315.1 Oleiphilus sp. HI0123 | reverse complement strand
CCGGTTTCAAGTTGTACGACAGTTAATAAATAATACTGGCCTCTTTTGAGGTCAGTTGCTTTTTACGAGTGAGAAAAAATGACGACAATTGCCATTATTGATTATGGTATGGGCAATTTGCATTCGGTTTCGAAGGCATTTGAACACGTAGCGCCTGATGCAAAAGTCCTTGTAACTTCGGATGCGGATACGATTCGTGCATCAGATAAGGTTGTTTTGCCTGGTGTAGGCGCTATGCGCGATTGCATGGCTGAAATTAAGCGTTTGGGCTTTGATAGCTTAAGCATGGAAGTTTCCAAGGACAGACCTTTTTTGGGTATTTGTGTTGGCATGCAAGCTTTGCTTCAACATAGCCAGGAGAATGGAGGCGTTGATTGTATCGGTGCCTTCCCAGGCGATGTTTTGCATTTTGGCGAAAGCTTGTATGAAGAGAACGATAAGGGCGAGAAGGTTCGTTTGAAAGTACCGCATATGGGGTGGAATCAGGTGGTGCAGAATGGTGATCACCCTATGTG
>NZ_LWGE01000550.1:0-363 GCF_001635315.1 Oleiphilus sp. HI0123 | reverse complement strand
TGCAGCGTATGCGTGAACTAGCATTGCAGTCTGCAAACGGTACGAATACATCATTGGAACGTTCTTCACTGCAAGAAGAGGTTGAGCAGCTTAAAACCGAGATTGCGAGTATCGCAGAGAAAACAAACTTTAACGGTCAGAACCTTTTAGATGGTTCTTTCCAGGGTACTAGTTTCCAAACAGGTGCAAACGTTGGTGATCGAATAGACGTTTCAATCTCTGAGGTGTCAGAGGAAATGCTAGGTACAGATATCACATCAGGTTTGTCTTCTGTTTCATCTACCGATGCTCGTCCAGCAATGGCTGCGGGTGACCTGGTAATTAACGGCTTCGCAGTAGGTGCAGCAGATGCGGGTGCTGATG
>NZ_LWGE01000549.1:0-271 GCF_001635315.1 Oleiphilus sp. HI0123 | reverse complement strand
CGGAACAGCGACGCCGTTGGCATCGAGTGCTTTTCCACTTAATACTGACATTGGAATCGTTACATCAACTGAGGTATTAGCGAAAACACTAATATTTCTGGCAGCGTAATAAACTGCAGCATAATCGGGTACAGGGTAAGCCGTAACAACACCCTCGTCATCAACTTGATTCTGGGTCTGTAAGTAAGGCCTTAACTGATAGTTTCCAAAGGAAACTTTAAACTCGAAATAACCTTCGCTGTCGGTGAGAACGGGTGTGTCAGCAAGTTGA
>NZ_LWGE01000548.1:0-473 GCF_001635315.1 Oleiphilus sp. HI0123 | reverse complement strand
TCGACCAGAACCTTGGCTAGCCCATAGCAAACTCAATGATTGAAGCGTTGTCACAAGCCCGATAAAAGCCATCAAGGCATAGAAAGGCCAATAAGGTATGTCGATAGTATAAGCTTGATCTTCATAGGTATAGCTATCTATCGCGCCCAACACCGCCTGCCAAACGACAAGTAGCGAGAACAAAACCAAGAAAACATATGAAGCGCATTTTAGGGAGCGTTGCTTAGAAGCCGACAAGGCTTGGTAAAGCAGGTCAACACTCAATAATTCATGGCCCTCTATACACTTTGGAATCGCTAATAAAGAACATGCTGAGTAGCAGCAAACCCGACAATTCGTGAGCCCAAGCAATGGGAGAGGAAAATAATGAACGCAAAATAACGTCACTAATTACAAGTAAGACCAGTGACGGCAGAACAAACAAGGTGTTAAGACCGTTTAAGAAATTAACGAGTTTTTTTAAGATTTGGTCA
>NZ_LWGE01000547.1:0-6208 GCF_001635315.1 Oleiphilus sp. HI0123 | reverse complement strand
GAGACGCCGGTAATTCCACACCGAAAGCCAAGGTATCATGATGACGATGATGATGAGCATCACGATCACGATGACAAACCCTATCGAACACACTTGCTAAATTTGGCCGACCAACAAATATCGTCACCAAACGGGCAAAGTTATATCTTGCGAGTCATGCCTTCGCGCTATATACAGTCCCGCTTCAACCCAGAGTCTTTGCACGGCTATCGTCTACTGGCATCTTGTATCATCATATTATTAGGTTCATTGTGGATAGCACGCTCTATCGCCAAGCCTATTCGCGTGTTACATCAAGCCAGCCTTGAGATATCCCAAGGAAAGCTCGACATTCGCGTCAGTCAGGATGTTGGCAAACGCAAAGATGAACTAGGGCAACTCGCCACCGCATTCGACCAAATGGCTGATAAAGTATCTGACTTAATCAGCAGTCAGCAGCAACTTTTTCGTGATATTTCGCACGAAATAAGAACCCCACTCACTCGACAAAAACTCGCGATTGAACTCGCCAGATCAGTTGATGACCCAGGCAAGTTGTTAGACAAAATCGAACACCAGAACCAATGTATTGAAGAACTTATCAACCAACTGCTCACCTTAATGCAAACTGACAACCAGCAATTGACGCAGATGGAGAGCCTGTCCCTGTCACAACTCTTGGGCCGCATTACCGATGACGCAGAGCTAGAACTAAAAGAAAAAAACCTGACACTAAAAACCGATTTGCAAAGCGATGCGCTCATCAAAGGTGACGAGCCCTTGCTAACCCGGGCATTTGAAAACCTGCTAACAAACGCCATCAAATACAGTCCCAACGATGCCAACATCGAGCTCAAGCTCTATGAGGGCTCTGGCAATCTTCATATAGAGATTTTGGACGAAGGCCCAGGCATTCCAGAAGAAGAACTCAAATCTATCCTCAAACCCTTCTACCGAGCTGACAAAAGCCGTAACCGAGGCACGGGAGGCTTTGGATTAGGTCTCGCTATTAGCTCGCAAATTATTAAGAAGCACAATGGTGTGATTGAGTTGAGTAATCGGGAGGTTAAGGGGCTTAGGGTTGTGGTTATTTTGCCGAAGAGTTGAGAAAGTTTTTAAGGGCCCGAAGGCCCTTTATGTAGCCTCTAGGCCCAAGCCGTCGCTATTGCTGTATCGACTTGGTTTTGCTCATCAGAATTCAGCGATATGCTGCCTCCTGAAGGAGCTCCGAACGAAGCCATCGCACTTACAAGCTGTTCAATATTAATAGCATCAATGGCTTGGCCACCCGCCTCAATTGAATCCAGCTTAAACTTATCTGCCTTGTACCAGTTATTAACTCGAACGTGGTCTTCACTTCCCAGCACATAAATATCGAGATGGTTGTTCGTCTTTTTGAACCATACATCATCGACATCACCTACACTTTCCAAACTAAGTTTGTCAGTATCAGTCGCGAAGTTATTTGAAGCGTTATTAATACGATCATAGCCATCACCAGTTTGGTAGTAATAGGTATCATGGCCTTTACCACCCACCAACAAATCGTTACCTTCATTCCCGTAAAGCTTATCAGAGCCATTAGCACCTTTTAGTGTATCTGCTCCCAAGCCGCCATATAGAGAGTCGGCACCGCCACCACCGTGTAGCGTGTCGTTGCCTTCATATCCATATAGAACGTCCTTTCCACCTTTGGCTGCGAGGTTATCGTTATTATTTCCACCCTCTAAAGTTTCTGCAGCACCAGTTCCAACAATAGTAATTGGATCATCCTCAGTTGAGTTTACAGTTACTGCGACGGTTGAATTGGCGACTCCACCATTACCGTCCGAAACTTCGTAGGTGATTGAATCTTCTCCTACGAAATTAGCGCTAGGCGTATATGAGATAGTTCCATCACCATTGATAGCTACGACACCGCTAATCGCCGCAGCAGCCACAACAGATAAACTATCACCATCAATATCTCTATCGTTCACAAGAACATCGATAACAACTGCCGTATCTTCATCAGTAACAGCTGTATCAGATATTGATACCGGCGCATCATTTTCAGGATTGACCGTGACGGATACCGATGAGGTCGCCGTGCCACCGTTACCGTCTGAGACCTCATAGCTAATGCTATCAAGACCATTAAAGTCTGAATTTGGCGCATAACTTAGTGTGCCATCGCCATTTATCGCAACTGCACCGTTTGACGCTGATGCTGAGCTAATGCTCAAACTATCTCCGTCGATATCGCCATCATTCGCTAACACATCAATGGTGACAGAAGCATCTTCCTGCGTTACAGCGGTATCGACTACAGCAACTGGTACATCATTTTCGGGGTTAACCGTGACGGATACCGACGAGGCCCCCGTGCCACCGTTACCGTCTGAGATTTCATAGCTAATGCTATCTAAGCCGTTGAAATCTGCATTAGGTGTATAGTTCAGTGTGCCATCGCCATTAATCACAACAGCACCATTTGACGCTGATGCAGAGCTAATGCTCAAACTATCTCCGTCGATATCACCATCATTCGCTAACACATTAATGGTGACAGACGTATCCTCCTGTGTTGCTGCCGCATCTGCAACAGCAACAGGCGCATCATTTTCAGGGTTCACTGTGACAGAGACTGACGAGGTCATGGTGCCACCGTTACCGTCTGAGATTTCATAGCTGATGCTATCTAAACCATTGAAATCTGCATTAGGCGAGTAGCTCAGCGTTCCATCGCCATTAATTACAACAGCACCACTTACCGCTGATGCAGAGCTAACGCTCAAACTATCACCATCGATATCGCTGTC
The DNA here is from genome assembly GCF_001635315.1 of Oleiphilus sp. HI0123. Classification (NCBI taxonomy): domain Bacteria; kingdom Pseudomonadati; phylum Pseudomonadota; class Gammaproteobacteria; order Oceanospirillales; family Oleiphilaceae; genus Oleiphilus; species Oleiphilus sp. HI0123. The sequence continues at coordinate 3,428 of NZ_LWGE01000547.1, read as the reverse complement.
ATTCGCTAACACATCAATCGTGACTGACGTATCTTCCTGCGTTGCAGCCGTATCGAATACAGCAACAGGCGCATCGTTTTCGGGGTTAACCGTGACGAATACCGATGAGGTCGCCGTGCTACCGTTACCATCTGAGACTTCATAGCTGATGCTATCTAAACCATTGAAATCGGCATTAGGTGTGTAGTTCAGCGTTCCATCACCATTGATGAGAACCGAACCATACGAGGCTGAAGCAGAGCTAATGCTCAGACTATCACCATCGATATCGCTGTCATTGGCTAACACATCAATGATAATGGAAGTATCTTCCTCGGTGTTTGCTGTATCCGCTAGAGCGGTAGGTTCGCTATTGCTCGAACTACTCTCGTCAGTCGCTAATGACTCAATATGATCGATTGAATGTGTGATATCCAAATCATCGAAATACACTACTACTTTTCGTTCCGGTGACTCATACCAGTCTTTAACGGTTATCTGATCAGACGTTCCGATAATAGAAACCACGAGGTCATTGCCTTGCTTTGCATAAGCCACATCCGACTCATTAACCTGGTAAAGCCATATCTCATTATAGTCGCTTCCAGTATTGTAAATGACATCTTGACCAAAACCAGGGTCGAAATCATAGTCATCTTCACCCGAACCGCCGTACAAAGTATCGTTCCCAGCACCGCCAACTAAGATATCGTCGCCACCTTCACCATACAGAGTATCATCGCCTTCAAAACCTGCGATCCAGTCATCACCAGCACCACCTAAAAGTGTATCAGCCTGACTAGTTCCCTCAATATCTTGATCAACCGGAGCGTTAGCCAACATGTCTGTGATGTCGTTTTGATTCCAAACTGTCCCGTCAGCAAAACGAATTTCGTCAACGGGTGCGGTTTCACCTATGCCCTTCCCTTGGTATGTCAAAGGTTCAAAATAATCTGCCAACGTGACGACATAGCCATTATTTCCGATTTCTAATTCGAGACCATAACCATTAGCATAAAAATTAATATCGTCGGGAGAGATGCCTTCCATAAACTCCAGTACATCAAAGTCACTTGCGCTTCCACCTGGCCCCCCTGAAAAGCTAGCGCCATAATGACCCGCTTCAGAGCCGTTGTAGATAAAGGTGTTTACGCTGTTTATACCGACACGATAGGTATCATCACCATCACCGCCAAACATAAAAGCACGACCATCATAATTGTCGTTGCTCATATTTCTCGACTCCAAAATGTCATCCCCTTCGTTACCAAATAGCAAACCGTCACCGATTATCAAATCGCCACCACTACTACCCACTAACTCATCAGAACCACCAAAGCCAACGATGATATCTCGCCCCCAAGACCCATAAACGACTTCTTGGTCTCCAGTACCTTCAATAAAATCGTCATCATTCGTACCGATATAATCGCCACTCCCGTTAGGTTGATCTACAACGTTAAATCCTGCTGGAGCTTGCCCATCGTATGAGAGCGGAAGGTCTTCAACGTTTGCCTGAACATACGCAGATTCCCAGACAGTATTATCGGCAAAGCGTATTTCATCAATTACGCCACTTGGGATTCCTGAGTCGAAATAGTTCGAGACAATGACATTCTCACCCGTTTCAAAAGAGATCATTAAATCATCACCACTTTGGTGAAGCGCAGCATTTTGTGCGCTTAAATCATTCGCTATTTCAATGATGTTAAAGTCTTCTGAAAAATCAGAAATACGAGATACTCCAGAACCTGCGTAGATACGATATACATCGCCCCCAAAGCCGCCCATTAGACGATCATTCCCTTTGCCACTAATCAGGGTATCTTGGCCGTCTCCACCATAAAGTTCATCATCACCTGCGCCCCCGGATAGAACGTCATGACCCTCTCCGCCTCGAAGAATGTCATTATTTGCTTTGCCATATAGCTGATCATTCCCGGCACCGCCTTCAAGTTCATCAAACATTGCGACATCATCCGTGCCGAAAATTAGATCGTCACCCTCAGTGCCTAAAGCATAATTCCAAGATTCCGTTTCGTTAGTCCTAATTACGACATAACCTGAACCATTATAGTAACCACCTGAAATATCAATGACCTCGCCTATCGTATCGGTAATTTCGACCTCGGTGTCATTCACAAGCAAGTGATCAAGTTGATAGCGCCAATTTCCATAGTCTCTATCAAAATGCAAACTGACCTCAACAGACCAGTCCAAAGCCTCGCCAGCGCTAATAAATAGTGAGTGTCGACCTTTCATTCTGAATTCAATGTCACTTGCATCGATATCACCCTGAAGGTTTAGCGTATTTAAGCCTCCACCGAATACAACTTCATCATGGCCTTCACCCACATTCATACTAACGGTATCATCGCCATCGCCGGCATTAACGTAATCATTCCCGGCACCGCCATTCAATTCATCATTGCCCTCACCACCATAGAGCCAATCATTACCAGAATTACCAAACAATTGGTCAGCGCCCGAATAACCTAGCAACGAGTCGTCACCTTGCCCACCGCTGAGGTGGTCGTTGCCTTGACCTCCGACAATGCTGTCATTCCCTGCCAAACCATCAATTTCGTCATCAGCATCACCTGCAACAAAATAGTCGTCACCTTCGGTAATAGAATTAATGATCAAAGCATAGATATCTGTTTCAGCCCATTCGGAACCATCAGAAAACTCGAAAGTAGATACTTGGCCGGTACTGGTCGTATCGTCACTAGAGTTTGAAAAGTAACGTGCGACAGTAAGAGTTTCACCTGTAGATTTGACAGTAATAAGCAGGTGGTCACGATAACTATTATGGGTATCCTTAACACGCTCTAACTCGAGATCATTCGCTTGAATTGACTCATCAAACATGACGGTATTACTCCCGACAAGGCTTGAATTACTATCAAAGTCGATAATGTCATGACCGGACCCAATGCCGTATAAATACGTATCATTGCCTAAACCACCTGTTAGGGAATCGTCCCCCGCACCACCATCTAAAGTATCATTGCCGGTACCTCCATTTAAGGTGTCGCGCCCTTCTCCGCCTAAGAGTATGTCATCACCGTCCAAGCCATTTAGATTATCATCTCCCGCCAATCCACTTAGCGTATCAGCGTCAGCTGTCCCCTGAATGGTATCGTTGCCCGCTGTTGCCTCAAATGTTTTAGTTCGAAGCTCAGAATCTGACCATGTTGACGAAGTTGCATCAAATTGAATCGAGAGACTTGTTCTCTGGCTTGGATCCGTATCGAAAAAGCCAAAGACTTCGATTGTTTCTCCGCTGGCAGTCAGGGTTATGATCAAATCATCGTAGCTATTCACCAGGTCTATTTCACTTGGGTCAACCGTCTCGGAAAATATGAGTAGATGAGACGCTTCAGCACCTTCTGCACGAATTTGATCATTCCCATCTCCCAAAGCATAGTGATAGATATTATGGCCCG
>NZ_LWGE01000546.1:0-368 GCF_001635315.1 Oleiphilus sp. HI0123 | reverse complement strand
TCTTCGAAGGCATGACGCATAACAATCATACCACTGCGCTCAAGCACCTCAAAGAAGCGTTCCGGGTTGCCAATGGCAGCAACAGCATTTACCGGCTGACCCGACAATTTATCCAAAGCTAAGGCTTGATTGAGACCATCCTGACCGGGATCAGCCTTCAACGGCAGTAAGTTGCCTGGTCGTAAATCCATTCGAATGTAAGGCTCTGATGAATTCACGCCAGGTAAATCATCAGCACCGTTGATCACCTGAAAGTCCAGCTTCTTCATTCGAGACTGGCTTTCACGCAAAGGCCCCATCGGAAGTAAATATCCATTACCCAAGGCTCTTTGACCATCGTAAACACAAACTTCCACATCACGCTGTAG
>NZ_LWGE01000545.1:0-295 GCF_001635315.1 Oleiphilus sp. HI0123 | reverse complement strand
GGCGTGAAGATGTGGGAGTATACCGAGACCATCGGTGCAGGATATTCTTTGCATACCAATACCTTCTACATGTTTTACTTTTTGCTGACCTTCTTCCACTTCGCCCATGTGCTCTTAGGTATGGTGATTCTGATTGTGGTATCGAAGAAGGCGAAAAACGGAGACTATAGCTCAGAAGATCACACGGGTGTAGAGACCGGTGCTTCATACTGGCATATGGTGGATTTGCTTTGGATTATTTTATTCCCACTCGTTTATGTGATTCATTAAGGAGTCAGAATCAATGAATGACATT
>NZ_LWGE01000544.1:0-532 GCF_001635315.1 Oleiphilus sp. HI0123 | reverse complement strand
TGATGTTACGTACACGATCCGAGGCAAACAGACGCATCAAGTTATCTTCTAAAGACAAGAAGAAACGGGTACTACCTGGGTCACCCTGACGGCCAGATCGTCCACGAAGCTGGTTATCGATTCGACGAGACTCGTGACGTTCGGTACCCAAAATATGCAACCCGCCTGCCTCAAGTACGGCTTTATTTCGTACTTCCCAGTCAGCTTTGATTTTAGCGATCTTGTCATCACTTGGGTCTTTCAATGCTTTAATTTCAGCTTCCCAATTACCACCCAGAACAATATCCGTGCCACGACCAGCCATGTTCGTCGCAATGGTTACAACACCCGGCAAACCGGCTTGCGCAACGATCTGAGCTTCTTGAGCATGCTGCTTCGCATTCAATACACTGTGCTTAATGCCTGCTTTCTTAAGTAATGCAGACAAAAATTCAGATGATTCAATAGATGCAGTACCCACTAGTATCGGGCGCTTTTGCGCAACCACAGCTTTTACTTCATCAATGATCGCTTGGTATTTTTCTTCCTGCGT
>NZ_LWGE01000543.1:0-324 GCF_001635315.1 Oleiphilus sp. HI0123 | reverse complement strand
ACTCTATGCCGTTTTGGGGCTTGAACTTCAAAACAGCTTAAGCCTAAGCGCAACACAGTTAGGATTATTCTTTTCGGCCCCGGTTCTAACCGGTGCACTAGGGCGTATTCCTGCTGGCTGGCTTAGCGAGCGCTACAACCCCAAGAGCCTATTCACCCTACAAATGCTTCTTAGCACACCGCCACTATTCATCCTGCCTCACATCGAGACTCTGGAAGGCTACCTATTACTTGGCTTGTGGATCGGTATTAGTGGCACATCTTTTACCATCGGCATTCGTTATATCACCGACTGGTTTGAAAGTAACCGACAAGGCACTGCCAT
>NZ_LWGE01000542.1:0-540 GCF_001635315.1 Oleiphilus sp. HI0123 | reverse complement strand
ATTTCTTTAAGCTCTTGATTCGAGCAAAAAGCTTCTTCGCGACTATGTTCCGAGATAACGCCTAAGGGCATCTCTTCGATAAAGCTAATATCAATGCCTTTGCCCACTGCAAAACGTATCAGGGGGATTACTTCGTCGGCATTCCGACCCTTCATAATCACAGCATTCAATTTGATCTTCTCAAAGCCTGCGTCAATTGCTGCATCGATTCCCTGAAGCACTTTTTCAAGATCACCAACGCGAGTTAACTCTTTAAACTTGTCAGCCTTTAGAGTGTCCAGACTTATGTTTAAACGCTTTACGCCCGAGGCGAGCAAAGACTTCGCGACTTTTGATAACTGTGAACCATTTGTCGTCATCACCAGCTCATCCAAACCAGGCAAGGCGCCTACCGACTCGCACAAGGACATTACATTTGCTCGAACTAAAGGCTCACCACCCGTTAAACGTATCTTTCCGACACCTAGCTCGACAAAGGCCTCAGCAACTTGGTGCATTTCTTCCAAAGTCAGGACTTTTTGTCTCGGAACAAAGGTCATT
>NZ_LWGE01000541.1:0-368 GCF_001635315.1 Oleiphilus sp. HI0123 | reverse complement strand
TGCTGCTACTTAGCACGCACCGGGCTTCTTTGCTGGCCCTGGTGGACCGAATTATCGTGATGGATCAAGGAAAAATTGTTGCTGATGGGCCAAAGGAAAGTGTTTTGGATGCGCTCAAGCGAGGCTTGATTCAGGCAGGGAGCCAAAGTGCTCACAATGATAAACAAGGTCATGGAAAGGGAGGTGTTTCCAATGACTGAGTTCCGTTCAACCCCTATCACTCAAGCCTTAAATGATCATGGTAATGTCATAAAGTCACGACGCTTGCTGTGGCTTATAATTTTGATCTCTTTTTCATTTATCTGCTGGACTGCTTATGCAGAGGTGGATGAGTTGGTTCGTGGTGTAGGTAAGGTTATCCCTTCGAA
>NZ_LWGE01000540.1:0-270 GCF_001635315.1 Oleiphilus sp. HI0123 | reverse complement strand
CGCGGCGGAAGAAGGGAATTCAGGGTATAGGGATCTAAAAGCTGGGAAAGGGATTTTTTATGTGGAGTATACCGAGAGTGCGAATCGTAGTTGGGAAACGATTCATGGCTTTGCACTAAAGCGCTGTGCTGAAATAGCAAAAGAAAATGGTTACAAATATTTCGACGTCTTGTCTAAAGATGAAAAAGAAGTCTATCTTGAAAGCGATATAGATCAGATAAATGTGGCAAGTCTGGGAGGGGGAGCTCCTGGCAGTTGGAATATACCGGT
>NZ_LWGE01000539.1:0-230 GCF_001635315.1 Oleiphilus sp. HI0123 | reverse complement strand
AGCATATTGCCGGCGACCAGATCCAACCGAGCTTGGTCTAAGATCCGGGCTAACCGTTGCGTTTTGTCGGTGCCTTCCATGCGCAGACAGCAAAAGAGCGACCGTAACAGGCCGGTTCGCAATGTGGATTCCGTGTCCAGGTGTTGCCAGAACGCTTCCTCCGCTGACTGTTTCTGATTGCTCAGGTATCGGCAGACCGAGTTCAGGTCGTTGGCACTGAGAAACTGGAA
>NZ_LWGE01000538.1:0-774 GCF_001635315.1 Oleiphilus sp. HI0123 | reverse complement strand
CGCCGACGCTACCAGCAGATAAACAGCGTATGAAAGATATTCGTTTGCAGTGGTAAGTGGCATATGAAATGAGAAGGGGGCTTAATATAAGTCCCCTTCTGCGTTTTGGTATTTCCTTTTTAGTGTTTGCCCTTTAACGCGTGACAAACTCTGGGCCAGCGCCCATGCTCCAAATAATGACGGTGCCGATTAATGTTGTCACCAGATAAACCAGAGAAACTGTTAATATCGCACCGACAAAGAAGAAGGCTTGATCCTGGGATATCTTCAGTACATGAGGTAAACCGTCATACATCAGGTAAGCTGCATAACCCGCTGCTGCGAGGAAAATAGCAGCATTCACCCAAGGCTCTGGGTACAGTGGTGCTAAACCAGCTAGGAACAGAGGCGTGCAGGAGTAAGCGACGAGTGCTATTCCGTTCGCGGCAAACTCATCATGGCCACTGCCATAGTTGCGAGACATCCAGTCAATCATAAAGCCAATAAAGTAAATGCCCGCGACCATGGCGACATAAGTCAAAATACTGAGCGTCATTGCACTCGATTGAGAAAGGTAAACTAACTGGCCTTCACCCACTTGCCAACCATATTGAGTGGTTGAAATGTAGGCGCATACTGGGGCAATCAAGGCGAGAAGGCAGATATAGGCGGCCATCTTAAGCGGGCTTGAATGTTCTTTTCTTATTGATTCCCACTCTTCATCGGGGTGTGTGAACATTCCAGGGACATGACTTAATAACATACGGTAAACCTCTATTGATCATTATTGTTTTT
>NZ_LWGE01000537.1:0-2247 GCF_001635315.1 Oleiphilus sp. HI0123 | reverse complement strand
CAAGCTTTCCTGGTTTTCTAATTGAACTTTGGCGCTATCACTCATACGAGCCTGTAGCGCAGCAATACGTTTTTCAAACTCTTGAGTACTCGAATCGAAAGTGCTCAATTTTTCATTAAACTGCGTCAAAAACTCTTCTCGTTCAGCTCGAGTAATTGACAACTCCCCTGACAACGAAGCTATACGACCATCTAATACTGACATCCCTTTATCAGAGTCCGCTTTCAATGCTGATAATGAAACCTCATGAGTAGCTAAAGATTTTTGACTCTCGGCAAGCTTTTTCGTTAGCGCTTCTATTTTCTTTTCATGACCTTGAATAGTTTTACGATTCCTATCATAAGACACACCCCACAGCTTTCGAACCTCCGACTCCAGAAAAGCCATTTTCTTCTCTGCAGATGTGCCGGTTTGCATTAGTTCAGCACCCGTTTCACTAACCTCCCCTTCCAAACGAGCCAACAACAACTTGCTTTGCCCTATAAATTCGTCAGCACTAGACAAGCGCTCCTCTAAACCGACTACCGTTTGGGATTGCTGCCAATATAAGTATGATAAGCCCCCCAAAGCCAGAAGCATTAACAGCAACAGAGAAACGACTAAAGGTGAAGCAGATGATTGAGAGGCTGCAACCGGGGCGCGCACCTCGGACGAACGCACAGCATTTACTGTAGAGCTAGAGCCTGAACCGGCCTTTCCTACTTGCTGTTTTTTGTTGCCGATATCATCTCTTTTGCCTGCCGATGCCTTAGCAGATTTATTCTTATTCTTTCGACTATTATAAAGATCCAGATCATCTCGGTCCGGCCGCAAGCTATCCATTAAATTTCCTCTGCACTAATCATCTCAGGTATCTGTACGCTTAAATTCCAACTACCGCCGGGTTACCATGCACCAGCCAGTCAAAAGCAGATTCTAGCGCCTGCGCGCACCTTTGTCCTCCAATAAAACAATTCTATTTGCATGAAACCTGATGAATCACTACTATATGCGGTCTTTTTTTATCCAGACACTAATTCTCTGGGTAATCACGTGCCTTGGCATCAAGGCCAGACAGTTAGTGAGAGGTGACAAGATGCAGCCAGTAGTTGGGATAATCATGGGTTCAAAGTCGGACTGGCCGACAATGGAACACGCGGCCAACATGCTAGACGAGTTAGGTGTAGCCTACGAAGTTAAGGTCGTTTCTGCACATCGCACCCCTGACCTCTTATTCAACTATGCCAAAACAGCTGAAGAGCGCGGCATTCAAGTTATAATTGGTGGCGCTGGTGGCGCAGCACACTTACCTGGAATGGCTGCCTCACAAACCAATCTACCTGTGTTTGGCGTACCTGTTCAATCTAAAGCATTAAACGGCCTCGACTCCCTTCTATCTATTGCACAAATGCCTGGCGGAATCGCTGTTGGTACACTGGCTATTGGTGTCGCCGGGGCAAAGAATGCAGGTCTACTTGCAGGCCAGGTGATCGCATTGCATGATGACAAAGTCAAAGCTGCTCTCAATAAGTTCCGCCAGACGCAAACAGAAACAGTATTAAGCCAACCAGATCCACGAGGCTAGGCAATGAAGAAAATTGGTGTACTGGGCGCTGGGCAACTAGGCCGAATGCTCGCTTTGGCGGGATACCCTCTGGAGCTGGACTTTCACTTTTATGATACGTCCGGTTCTCCTAGCGTTGGACTTGGAGACATTACTATCGACACCGAGGCCAAGCTCGACAATCCGGCCTTAGCGGACTTCCTGAATGACGTTGATGTCGTCACTTATGAATTTGAGCACCTTCCAGCGCAACTAACACAATACATCGAAAGTAAAAGTACACTTTATCCCCCCTCAAAGTCTATTGAAGTCTGTCAAAATAGAGCTGAGGAAAAGGCACTATTTACCAAACTTGGAATTCCCACTCCTGCCTACCATATCGTCAACTCCCTTGAAGAGTTAAAAGCGGCTGTCGAAAAACTAGGTTGCCCAATCGTCACCAAGACAACGCGAGAAGGCTATGACGGAAAAGGCCAGTTCGTTATTCGTCAAGCAGAACAATGCGAAGCAGCATGGCAGGCTATTGGCGAAGGTAAAAATGGCACAAACACACTTATTGCAGAAGCATTCGTAAACTTTTCTCGAGAGCTGTCAATTATCGCTGTACGCTCAGCTGATGACAGCATGAAAGTCTACCCACTAGCAGAAAACGACCACCACGAAGGCATTCTGCGCTATTCCATCGCACCTGCAGCTAAGGTCGC
>NZ_LWGE01000536.1:0-456 GCF_001635315.1 Oleiphilus sp. HI0123 | reverse complement strand
AGGAGCTTGCTGTCGCGCCCGGGATATTCTCGCCATCCTTCTGCCACTGATAGCTTAAGCTTCCCGCTCCGGATGCGAGAACAAACAAAGAAAAGCTTTGTGATTCACTGGTATGTATGGACTGCGGTTGAGTTTGAATTTGAAGCTCAGCGCTGTCGAGATCTTCTGCAATATTTTGAGCATCATTGGTGATACTGCTCAGTGCGCTAGCATAACTATTTCCGTTGTCAGAGTAGGTGTCCAGGTATGCAGAAAGCTGCTCTGCTAGGTCGCTTGCTGTGTAAAACACGTTCGCTAAGGGAATATGATCAAGCAATTGGTTCGTGCCTATCCACTCTGTATCAAGCGCGTGCTCATAAAGAGAAGCGCTTAGAATTGCTTGCTTTAGAGATTCGTCACTTGCATCCGAGAGCTTTGTTAGGTCAAGTGTTGGGGTAGTTAAGGGGTCGCTCTCTA
>NZ_LWGE01000535.1:0-323 GCF_001635315.1 Oleiphilus sp. HI0123 | reverse complement strand
CGATATACTCTTACCCTACAGCGATGAAACTGATGACGACAGCGAAACTCACTACGATGCCTGTCTTGAAAGCTGGTGCACAGGCTTTATGGAAGGTTTCTTCTACAAAGAAAAGGCATGGTTCTGCAAAGGTGAAGATGTTACCGCCGAATTGCTACTTCCTATCATGGCCCTTTCAGGCCTATTTGATAGTGATGAGTTTCAAGAAATACGTCGAAACGAAAAGCTTTTATCCCAATTCGAAGAAATTATGCCGGAGCAATTGGTGGATATCTTTCTTTTCTATCATTCGGATTAAGTGCCAAGGTCGCCTCGACACAGCG
>NZ_LWGE01000534.1:0-693 GCF_001635315.1 Oleiphilus sp. HI0123 | reverse complement strand
ATCGGGCCGGTAGACTTTGACACTAACACTCTTATCTCTGTGCTATTTGGCAATGATGATATCGAGCTTAGTGAATCTGAAATCGCCACTATTGAAAGCTGTATCGAAGAGATCAAGTCGACATTGCTTGAAGAGATTAATGAAGACCGCGATATACTCTTACCCTACAGCGATGAAACTGATGACGACAGCGAAACTCACTACGATGCCTGTCTTGAAAGCTGGTGCACAGGCTTTATGGAAGGTTTCTTCTACAAAGAAAAGGCATGGTTCTGCAAAGGTGAAGATGTTACCGCCGAATTGCTACTTCCTATCATGGCCCTTTCAGGCCTATTTGATAGTGATGAGTTTCAAGAAATACGTCGAAACGAAAAGCTTTTATCCCAATTCGAAGAAATTATGCCGGAGCAATTGGTGGATATCTTTCTTTTCTATCATTCGGATTAAGTGCCAAGGTCGCCTCGACACAGCGGCCTTCATCACTATATTCAACCGTTTCACACAGAGATCGGACCAGCGCAATTCCGCGCCCCCATGGTTTAGTATTCATTGCCAGGTCTTCGTTCTGTGAAGCAAAATCAAAGCCTTTCCCGGTATCTCTGAGACTTATTTTCAACTCACTACCGGAACGCTCGTAATCAAAGCTCACACTAATGCTAATGCGGCCCGCATCCAAGGCGTCCATCCGTTCCT
>NZ_LWGE01000533.1:0-376 GCF_001635315.1 Oleiphilus sp. HI0123 | reverse complement strand
CGCTCTTCCTTCAAGCGTTTACGAATATAACGAGTCTCTTCTTCCATCGCTTTGATGCGCTCTTTTAGGACCTCGACCTCTTCTTCTTTTGCTTGCTGGTGTTCAACTGCATCACCAGCATGCTGATCTACAGCACTGGATATGCTGTCCAAGTGCTCCGAAATAGATCGTTTCAAATCATCTATATCGACAGCTTTTCCCACACGCTGAGTCATTTCATCGACTTGATCACGCATATGTTGATCAAATTTTTCGTTTTTATCTTGCCAGGTGTCATCAATACTCTGACTCTCTACCAAAAAGTCCTGAACTTTACTCAAGCGCTCATCGAGCACCTTCAGAAAGTTACTAAACTCGCGCTGCCCTTTACCCACAA
>NZ_LWGE01000532.1:0-393 GCF_001635315.1 Oleiphilus sp. HI0123 | reverse complement strand
GCCTTTGGGGTCGATGATGAAAATGGTGCGCTACTGGTATGTTGGGGGTCTGTACCTTGTTCTGATGACACGGAATGGTTCTTTGATGGGCAACTATCAGCTGAATCCTTCTTGATGGCAATGAATAATGGTGGGACTGGTGGTACTACAGTCGAAGATGCTGACGGTGATGGTATTGTCGATCAGGAAGATGCGTTTGTTGATGATGCGACAGAGCAGTTTGATACCGATGGCGATGGTATCGGTGATAACGCCGATGCTTGTCCATATACAGCTGATACCACATGCGATGGCTCGGGTGTTCCTAATATGTCTGGTGAGTACCTACTTGCCTGGAGTGTTGACGGAACTAACCCAGATAACGAGATGCTAAATGACTCTGGTGATCAATGT
>NZ_LWGE01000531.1:0-383 GCF_001635315.1 Oleiphilus sp. HI0123 | reverse complement strand
TCAGAGGCTAAACCTGAAGATTATGCAGGGCTTATTTTCCCCGGAGGCTTTGGCGCGGCTAAAAATCTATCCAACTTTGCGGTAGCGGGTACCGATATGGAGGTTAATTCGCAAGTCGCTGAGTTTGCTCAGGCCTTTCACCGTCAACAAAAAGTAATTGGGCTTGTGTGTATTGCGCCGGCATTGGCGCCGAAGCTGATTGGCCACGGAGTGAAGTGTACAATCGGAAATGATGCCGATACCTCTGAGGCAATCACTGCTATGGGTGGAGAGCATCAAACCTGCGCCGTTGATGATTGCGTTATTGATGAGGCCAATAATACTGTGTCCACTCCTGCCTATATGCTGGCGAGCCGGATTAGTCAGGCAGCTTCAGGTATAGA
>NZ_LWGE01000530.1:0-689 GCF_001635315.1 Oleiphilus sp. HI0123 | reverse complement strand
CACGCTCAACTATGTTGATGGCGGTGGCACTTTCCGTTCTGATGTCGACAAGTTTGCTGGCCAGCATGTTTATAAGGTTGATGCAGCGATTTTAGAAGAGCTAGAGAGCCAAGGCGCACTGCTTAAGAAAAAGGTCTTCACACATAGCTATCCGCATTGTTGGAGAACCAAGACTCCGCTGATTTATCGTGCGACGCCGCAATGGTTTGTCAGTATGACCCAGAACGGTTTGAAAGAAGCTGCATTGGAAGCGGTGAAAGGTGTTCAGTGGGTACCTGAATGGGGTCAGAATCGTATCGAAGCAATGTTGGAGCAAAGCCCTGATTGGTGTATCTCTCGCCAGCGTACTTGGGGTGTTCCGATTACTTTGTTTGTTCATAACGAGACACAAGAGCTTCATCCTGATACACAAAATTTGATCGCTAAAGTAGCTGAGAAAATTGAACAGAAGGGTATTGATGCCTGGTTCGAATTGGATGCGAGCGAATTATTAGGTGATGACGCTGAGAATTACACAAAAGTAACCGACACTTTAGATGTTTGGTTTGACTCGGGCGTGACGCATGCCGCGGTATTAAAGCAGCGCGAAGAGCTAGGTCAGTACCCTGCCGATTTATACTTGGAAGGCTCGGATCAACACCGTGGTTGGTTCCAGTCCTCTTTGAAGACGGGTATCGCGATTAATAATG
>NZ_LWGE01000529.1:0-291 GCF_001635315.1 Oleiphilus sp. HI0123 | reverse complement strand
TTTGATGAAAACGGCTTTGTTTTCTTCACTAACTACAACAGCCGAAAGTCTCAGCAGATTAAAGCCTACCCTCAAGTAGCGATGTTGTTCCCCTGGTTACCACTGAACCGTCAGGTGAAGGTGGAAGGACGTTGTGAAAAGATATCCAGTGCCGCTTCCTTGAAATATTTTGCAACCAGGCCGCGTGGCAGTCAGATTGGTGCTTGGTGTAGTGATCAGAGCGAAGTGATCGAGTCTCGTTCTTTTCTAGAACAAAAGTATCGTGAAGCGGCAGAGAAATTCAAATCCGGT
>NZ_LWGE01000528.1:0-985 GCF_001635315.1 Oleiphilus sp. HI0123 | reverse complement strand
CTTTTTCGCGAATTTGGCATAGACACAAGATTTCTCTTCTCTCGCTTTTACTTAGCTTGTATTATCAAGATATTAGCCTCAATATTGGAGCTAAATCTGATTCAACAAGCTAGGAAGAGAGTATGGATATCGGTGACTATCGTCGCGAATATATGAGCCAGGGCCTGGACCGTGATGAATTACTTGATGACCCGTTCAAGCAGTTTGAACACTGGTTTCAACAGGCAAATGATGCAGACATACAAGATGCAAATGCCTTCAGTCTGGCGACAACAGATCTTGAAGTAGGCCCCTCCATTCGAACGGTATTACTGAAGTTATTTGATGAAAACGGCTTTGTTTTCTTCACTAACTACAACAGCCGAAAGTCTCAGCAGATTAAAGCCTACCCTCAAGTAGCGATGTTGTTCCCCTGGTTACCACTGAACCGTCAGGTGAAGGTGGAAGGACGTTGTGAAAAGATATCCAGTGCCGCTTCCTTGAAATATTTTGCAACCAGGCCGCGTGGCAGTCAGATTGGTGCTTGGTGTAGTGATCAGAGCGAAGTGATCGAGTCTCGTTCTTTTCTAGAACAAAAGTATCGTGAAGCGGCAGAGAAATTCAAATCCGGTTCGATTCCTTTACCTTCGTCATGGGGCGGCTATCGCATAGTGCCGGCTCGAATCGAATTTTGGCAAGGACGTGAAAATCGACTTCATGATCGTTTCCAATATACGCGTTTGCATGATGATAGTTGGTCGATCGAAAGGCTAGCGCCGTAGGCCGAGGGTGCTAACCCGCCAGCGAGCCGTGGAAGGGTCTGCCTACAGATAAGGCAGACCCTTTTTTAGAGATAGAATCTTTATTTTTGAGGTGCTTCAGGTGCTTTAATGGCTTCGGTAAAAGCATTCAATTTTTGTTGGGCTTCAGTTAACTGACGCTGAGCCTGATCAAGTTCCTCTTGGGCCGTTTGTAAGCTCTGGCTCTTTTCTTTGAGTTGGCTGTC
>NZ_LWGE01000527.1:0-3405 GCF_001635315.1 Oleiphilus sp. HI0123 | reverse complement strand
CACTATATCGAGAAAAATCTTCTAGGCACTATAGCGAACATAAATTTCTCAACACTTTAAAACTAGTCACGCAGCAACTCGACCAATTGATTCAAATGCGTCAGAACGTTTACTTATTTGTACAGACATTAGGGTATCTAATTCCAGCCTTCGTCGAAACGGCGCTCCCTCTCAAGTATGAGGTTAACTATAAAAAGGAGATCATTAAGACTGACACCCTAAATGGAAAATCTGCCCATAAAATCGCTTCTAACTGGGGTTATAAACCACTATTCCAGCGGACCAATGCCCCTCGTCACCAGTGCGCATCATCTATTCAAAATTTCTCACACGAAGAAGCAGTTCGCGATGTATGGGTCGGGCACCACATAGACGGATTCGCACCAACATCACCAAACTCGTCAGGTAATCCTCGTTATATATTGGAATCTTTAGACACATTCCGCGAGCAGTTCATTATCAAAAACTCCTTCCAATTACTCAAAAGCGAGAACCTGTATGGCGCTACTTGATGTTCTACAGATTGAGCCTGAGCTAGACGAACCTGGCTTCTGGACTCAACATAAGCTGGATATTTTGTGTTTCCTTAAGAATAGGTGTGGCAATAGCCGACGAATTTCGAAAAAGGACCACAATGCGCTGACACTATTTTTAAATTCAAACCACAAGCCATCTAATGAGCAGATTAAAGACGCAAATTCCGTAATGGCTAGACTTGAAGGCCTTGAATGGAATGTTCGATTTTTGAGTTTAAAACAAAAACGACCACGACCATCAGCCCTGCCAAATACTCCTAGTGAACTTGAATACTATAGCGAGGCAATATGCCTGAGGAATAATTTCTGGGGTGGAGAGTCAACTAAAGAAACGGCCAACAATGAAACGCTTTTATTTGAGATGTTAACAATCGAAGCTTCAATGACACTTGGGTTACCTTCCCAAAAAATAGCCGATGCAATCAGTAACATGCTTGTTAGCCCGAGCAAAGCGTCAGTGCCAGTTTCAATAAGTAGTGACATGGTTTCTAGCCAGAAATGCTCGTTGCCTTGCTCAGCGCGTTTTCGTTTATTGTCGTCACTATTTGTAAACAAATATGGAGCCTTAAGCAATATAGAAGTTATTAAGCGTGTTGCCCTTATCCATAAAGCTAGGAAACTTAACGTAATTTCTAAACACCTTTGTCTAGCAGGCATTGAGCCAATAATCTCTGCACAATTAAGCGAACCAATCCTGCCGGTCAACACGCCACATGATGAGAATGTGTTTCAGTTTACTGCGCCAACAAACGCTGATTACCCTAGAATGTATATACGGCCAGAACGCGAAGTTACCCAATCACAGTTGATGGTGTTCAATTCCGGAGCCCAAGGAGTAACTGAGAACGAGTTCAAACTACCCCTAACAGAAGCAGCCATTAGCACTCTAAAACGCGCTTGGCGAATTATTAAGCAAGGACTGAAAATAAAGGGTGTTTATAAAAGTACGACAGTTAATAAAGACCTATTTTATAAGGCCTTTGCAGACTTAAAAGCCTCATTCATCTATAAGTTGCTTGAAGCTGTTACAAGCTCCAACCCTAACAAGGACGAAAAAAATAAGGCGATTGACTATATTAATTATCTTGAGGCTGAAGCAATCACGCCTATCGATTTGGCATACGCCTGGGCTGAAGAGCAATTGCTTATACGCAAGAACACAGCGGATACGCTCGCATCATATTTCAACCATGTCTTTAACCAGGGTTTCATGCACTACACAGATTGTTTTTCGCTTGCACTATGGGAAGAGGAAGACACAGAAGCCTTCGTTTGTGATTATATTTTATCAAAACGCGCTTCAGTTAATACATCAAATCAGGTTTTGAGTGAATACTCTGCCGTTATTGATTTTGCCCAAGCTAAGCTAAATATTTTAGGTGGTGTCAATCTAAACCACCTGAAAGAAAACGGTGTTGTACTGACTACAAGAACTCGCGTACTGGGGCTTCTCGAATTTGATACGTTCATTACGCAAACCTTCTGTCACGATGATGCTACTGACAAACATAAGGCTCAGCGAGTATGTTTCCTAGAACTTGCCTTTTATGGAGGGTTAAGGAGGCACGAAATAGAAAACCTAACTCCCCGGGATATTGTATATAACGAAAATGAAACGCTCATTTACATACGAAAATCAAAGAGCCCGGCAGGTATTCGCGTGGTGCCATATCACCTGCTCGCCCCACCCTATGCAGTTGCAAGAATTCACGATTTCATTCACACAAAAAGCATTCAACACCTCGATAATGTAAGCAAAGCAAAATCAAGGCTGTCAAAATTTCGTTTCTTTGACGAGTTACTTTTTTCGTTAGGTTCTGCGCCTGGAATTAATAATACTGCCACATTACGAGATGAGTGCATAAAACTTCTTCAAATATACGCGGGACCTGGTGCAGATCTTCACCTACTTCGACATTCTCGCGGTTCTCATCTTTTTCTCTGGTGGTATTCGGCCCGATATACAGACCTAATTCCACAACTGGCTGACGCAAATCATTGGAACTTTAGCCCTGAGGGCTTACGGGCCATTAGAAACTTTTTTATGGAGAACGGAGACGAGCCTTTAAGCTGTATGCATACGACAGCAATGATTCATATCATCAAAACATTCGGTCATTCAGATACGAGTACCTTTTTTAAGGTATACGTGCATTGTTTTGACCTTATTGCTTCGCATGCGCTAAAACGGGCCCACAGCATCGATGACTCATTTTTACTAAAGGGAAAGGTGATCGAAGAGATCTTGCCTAAAGCAAAGTCTAGATCTACTCGCTCCAAGATTAAGGATAAAACTATCACTGGAGTGGCGCGCTATGCATTTGAAGATATAACTAAAGAATAGCTATAGAATCTTTATTAATTCGATCGCTAGCCCTTACGCAAGATTAGAAATCGATTCTCCTGTTTTTATGAAGGGGCTATCTGTTCGTACACACATCAATAACCCAAATCCAATTCTTGATCGAGATCAGAAAGTTCTTTTAACGTATCTAGTCGTTTTCCATGCTCTTCTGAATGAACTACATTAATAGTTCCCAAGACGTCTGATGAGTCTATGATCGTTAACGAACCAGTATAATATAACGTATCGATCCAGATATGATTCCCAGATACAGTTTTGTAATTCGATACATGGCCATGAACAACAGCATCAATGCCTCTTACAATATGCTCTTGACCTACCGAAGCTTGCTCAAACTGTTTCCGACTCCACAACCATTCCTCTTCATCTACGGTCTCTGGGTTCATCACTTGTTGCCAGTCATCTGGCGCTGCAGCATGTATCACTCCAATTCTATACTTATCTGTTTCTACAGTAATCGCGATGCTCATTGTACTTTTAATGAGTTCAGCTAGATCTTCAAGC
>NZ_LWGE01000526.1:0-621 GCF_001635315.1 Oleiphilus sp. HI0123 | reverse complement strand
CCTGTTTGATCTCTGCATAATGGTATGGCGTTGTAGGCAATGACCTTAAGGCGGGTTGGTCTAGTTGCTTGAACTGACTTGCCCGGGAACCCGGGAGCTTCTTAAAGGGACGCTGATTCAAGTCGTCCAATAAAAACCGGATTGCTTGGTTTAGTGACGCCAGAGTGAAGAAGGTTTGATGACGCAAGCGTGCCATAATCCAGCGTTCAACGATTTGTACAGCGACTTCTGCTTTGGATTTATCCTTGGGTTTATAGGGGCGCGCTGGAACAACCGCCACTTGATAGTGTTGTGCCAGTTGCTGATAAGCCGGGTTTATATCTGGTTCGTAACGATGTGTTTTGCGCACCGCACTTCTCAAATTATCCGGCACGACTAGTTCAGGTACACCGCCGAGGAACTCGAAAGTCTGTACATGGGCATTCAACCAGTCTTCCTGGTTCTGGCTCCAACTAGCACAAGCAAAGGTGTAGTTGGATGCCCCCATCACAGCGACAAAAATTTGGGCTTGCCTGACTTCGCCGGTATCTGGGTTCACCACCGGCATTGTAGGACCACAGTAATCGACAAAGAGTTTTTCACCTGCACGATGAATCTGACGCATGCTACGTTTCTGGCAAC
>NZ_LWGE01000525.1:0-521 GCF_001635315.1 Oleiphilus sp. HI0123 | reverse complement strand
ATACGCTCTGATTTTAGGCACATAAGATGGATCTTCAGCCACTCGTGCCGCATTTCTTTTCTCTTGCCTTTCGTAGAAGGCTTGCTCTTTAGTCCGCTCGGAAACGTGCTCATCATATAAAGAGACGAACTGCTCCATTACCATCGCGGGACCCGGAAACTGCCCCAAAGAAGTTTTAACACTCTGTGCGGCTGCCGCCCAAATAATGAGAAATACCGCAATACCTGCCATGGGTATTGCCAGAGTCTTCGCTGCCATCGCACCAAACTCTAATACCTTATCCAACCAAACAATTGGTTGTTCTATATCGTCCTTAAGAGATGTCGCCGTTGACATAATCTTCTGCTCCTGCTTAAAGCTACTTCAGTTAACTGACGACTCTCGTTCTAACAAACATTGAGAGCCGATCAAGATAAATCTTTCTTAGACAAACTTCGTTATCAGCAGTCAGACAACAAACCCTGGTTCAGGCCAGCATTTGTCGTCCGACATATGTAATACTCTTTAGATCTTGTCGCCTG
>NZ_LWGE01000524.1:0-678 GCF_001635315.1 Oleiphilus sp. HI0123 | reverse complement strand
TTTTCAATAACTTTTGCGGCTTCAGCTACACGAATAGAAGCTGCTTTGTGCGTGCCGGCAACGATGATGCTTTTATAAAGGTCATCAATAAAAGTTGCCGCTTCAGGCGTTGAGCCAGAGGTAACTTTGAGAATGTTCGTGACACGGTGTTCTTTATCGCCAGGATTGATTCGTTCCGGGCTGTATCCCGCAAAGAAATCTTCATTTAGCTTCAAACCAGAGCCTTGCTCGATTAGTGGTAAACAGTCTTCTTCGGTTGCACCCGGGTAAACAGTCGACTCGTAAATAACGTAATCGCCCTTTTTGACTACTTTGCCAAGCATCTCGCTCGCTTTGATTAGCGGCGTTAGGTTTGGTGTTTTGTAGTCATCGATCGGTGTAGGAACTGTGACGATATAGACGGTAGCATTCTTGATATCATCGAGCTGGGTTGTGAAGGTGAGGTGTGTGCTCTCAGCAAGCTCTTCAGATGAGCATTCTAGTGTGCTATCAACACCTTCGCGTAACTCGTTGATGCGATCTTCTTTGATGTCAAACCCTATGGTTGGGAATTTCTTCCCAAATTCGACTGCCAGTGGCAGACCTACATAGCCCTGTCCGATAATGCAAATTTGTGTATTTGTTTCCATGGTCTCTCGATCTTTCATCAATAAATAAAAACTTTGCGCCGACTGTTTA
>NZ_LWGE01000523.1:0-378 GCF_001635315.1 Oleiphilus sp. HI0123 | reverse complement strand
CTGCACAATCGTTTCCGCAGTTCTCTATAACCCAAACTACTTCGGCTTTTCTCGAAGATAGTTTTAGCTCTGCTATACAAATGTAACTGCTTTGGCGTAATAGATTTAGTTGGCCGTTTGAGCCAAGCATAATAAGCTGAGCGGCTAACACCCATTGCTTTGCAAAGTTTGATAACAGGATATGCTGAGGAAAGTTGTTGAATGGTTTGAAACCTTACTTGGTTTCCTTCAGCAGGAGGGCGCTGGCCTTTTTTAAAATCTCCTTTTCCATCTTCAGCTCTTTATTTTCCTTTCGGAGCCGAAGCAATTCAGCACGCTCATCTGTATTTAAGCCAGTACCAGATTGTTCCGCATCAAACTTGGCTTTCCAGTTGTAGA
>NZ_LWGE01000522.1:0-674 GCF_001635315.1 Oleiphilus sp. HI0123 | reverse complement strand
ATTGCTCTTGGGCTCATACTATATACCGCTATCGGTAAGGATCCTACCAAACTAGAAACGGCACGGCTAAACGACCCAGTACCGAAGTTTCAGCTGAGTTCTTTGTCAGACCAAAATAAGCAGCTCAATAACTCAGTATTCAGCGGTGAGGTAATGCTCTTAAATGTCTGGGCAACCTGGTGCCCATCGTGTCGAGTTGAGCACCCCTATCTAAACACTCTGTCAGAGCAGGGCGTCAAAATCGCTGGATTAAATTACAAGGATGAGCGTGATGCTGCTCAGGTTTGGCTTGCAAAACTAGGCAACCCTTATACATTCAACATTTACGACCCTGAGGGAAAGCTTGGATTTGATCTAGGTGTTTATGGTGCTCCAGAGACATACATTATCGATCAGCACGGATATGTCAGGCATCGCCATGTTGGTGTCGTTGATGACAAAGTCTGGCACTCGACGCTTAAGCCTTTGATCGACAAACTCGAAGGAAAGGTGGTGCTATGAACGAGCTCACAAGCAGATTAATTTTGCTGTTTTCCCTTACAACTTTCTTTTCGCTTCCTATTAGCGCAAATATAGACGTTTATCAGTTTTCTGATGAAGAAAGGCGCATGAATTACCTTGAGTTGACTAAGGAGCTCCGTTGCCCAAAATGTCAAAATCAAGATATCGCTGAC
>NZ_LWGE01000521.1:0-595 GCF_001635315.1 Oleiphilus sp. HI0123 | reverse complement strand
ATGCACATAAGAACCTTCAAAACCGACATAGGATTCGGTATGCGACAGAGAACGTCGAATCGACATATAGTTGGTCACATTTGGAATTGCGATCGGTGAAAACTGATAATCATTATCGGTATGGCTGCCCTCTCCTTTGATTCTAACCAAGTTATGCTCACCGGCACCGGCAGGCATATGATAGATCAACATATCTTTGGCAACTTTTTCTTCTTCCGGTGNCCAGTCTGGCCCTGGCTCCTTCTCATAAATGCCCTTGAAGGTTTTTAGCGGCGTCTGTAAAACTGTCCACTTCATGGTCCATTCAGGGTTAGGCAAGCCAGGGAAAACCTTTGTTTCATCTTCGCCATTGACGTTTTGGTAAGTGATTTGATAACCGTGGCACGACGCACAGTTGAAACCGGCAAATTCACCCGGCCCTGTATAAGGGTGATTACCTTCTGCATAGCGATATCCTACCCATCCTGTATCTTTTGTATTGCCTTCAAGCTTGGCAGAACCCAAGGTGAGGAAGCCGGGGATCGGGGTTGGCATTGGGTAAGGATCAAAGTAAACATCATCCATCGCTTCATTCGGCACTTGCCCTCTGACCGTT
>NZ_LWGE01000520.1:0-649 GCF_001635315.1 Oleiphilus sp. HI0123 | reverse complement strand
CTGCACGCACAGTACGGCCAGACATTAAGACATCATCGAATAAAACGATATGCTTATCTTTTGTTTCGAAGGGCAAGCTAGATGGCTCAACTTTTGGATTCAAACCAATTTGAGTAAAGTCGTCGCGATAGAAAGATATATCAAGCTCACCAATCAGTTTTTCATTCGCCAAACTTTTTTGAATAGCCTTAGCGACCCAAACACCGCCGGTGCGAATCCCGACAAACTCATAGTCAGTGATATTCTTTTCTGCCAAATAATGGCTTAGTTGCTGTGACATCGCACCCAATAAGGCTTCTACAGCTTGTTCATCATGCATTGTCAGTTCCTTTATTGTCACTCATTGCTGCAAACCAGCTTTCTAGTATTAAACATGCTGCGGCACCGTCAACCGAGTGATCCCCAAAATCTACGTACCGACCCGTTCTAGCTTTCACCGCCTGCTTAGCTTCGAAGCTTGAGAGCCGCTCATCCATCATATCGACCGGTTTATTAAAACGGCCTTTTAAGCGCTTACCGAACTTCTTCGCTCGCAATGACATATCGCTTTCAGAGCCATCCATATTCAAAGGTAAACCAACGACAAAGCCTGTCGGTTTCCATTCTTCTACCAATTGTTCAATTACTTCCCAGTCAGGAATCCCCTCTC
>NZ_LWGE01000519.1:0-249 GCF_001635315.1 Oleiphilus sp. HI0123 | reverse complement strand
TCTCCAAAGGGGTTTGGAATAAAGACCTTCCGGGTTAATTCGTCACGATTGTTATAGCCTAAGGTCAAACCGTCACCACCGATGTATAGTTCGCCAGCGATGCCGTTAGGGACAGGGCGCAGCTGCTCATCCAGCACATATAACTGAGTGTTGGCGATAGGTAAGCCCAATCCAGGCGGTGTTTGGGTTTGTGTAATCTGGGCACAGCTAGACCAAACGGTGGTTTCAGTTGGGCCATACATGTTCCAA
>NZ_LWGE01000518.1:0-362 GCF_001635315.1 Oleiphilus sp. HI0123 | reverse complement strand
AGTTACTTACTGTTCAAATAAATTGTACAGGTCGTTGACTTGATAATTTCTTAAGAAACATCCTCTCTAACAAGTTAGATCAGAGTGCTTCATCGTGAAATCATCTCAGTCAGCGCCCACACGAATTGCTTGGTTAATTTTTTAAAGAGCTTGCTTGAGATCCCTCAAGCGAGGCGCGTATTCTACAGCGTCTCATTTGCTTGTCAACGATTTTTTTAATTTGTTTTCGAAGAAATTTAAATTCAAAACCGAAAACCAAAACCTTTAACAAGCGAAGATAAATTACTGATTTTAATCACTTAATTTATCTTCTATCCCCTTTAAACTCCGCTGCTTTCGAAGCGGTTCGTCTTAAGGAGGTG
>NZ_LWGE01000517.1:0-5590 GCF_001635315.1 Oleiphilus sp. HI0123 | reverse complement strand
GCCTGAAACATAGTCCACATGAATAGTACACTTATAATATCTTTGATAGCCTCCATCATTGTTATCTCAATGGTTGCCAGTGGCATAAGTTATAGCCGCCAACAAGCAATGAAAAAGCGCAAGCTTCGCATTAACAAACTAAGGCAACAAGCTGATGAGCTATTAAGCTACACCTCACTTTTATTAAAAATTGATGAAAGCTACGTACTGATCACCCAAGTTCAATCTTTAGCAGTGAACGCCTTAAAAGCAGCGCAGCAATTAGCCCCCGACGATCAATTAATTCTTTCCCACTTACGAACTCAAGAGGGAAAGTTACTAAACTTCAAAAGCGGACAACGAGAAAATAAAGTCGCCTGTTATGTCACCAGTGATATTGAACTGACCCAGGCACAAAGCCAAATCGGTCAAATCAGTAAGTTACTCGACATCTATCGCAATAAAGGCTCATTAACGGCGGCAAAGTGCCAGGAGCTGCAAATTCATCTGCAAACAGTCAAGGTCGAGCTCAACATAAATAGTAACTTATACCAGGCCGACAGCTTCGCTGAGGAAGGCGATATGACGATGTATCAGATGCATATCAAGCAAGCTCTGGACTTGCTGAAAAAGACCAGCATAGATAATGATACGAAAAACACCCGCATACGAGAGCTAAGCGAACTCCTGACCGAAGCAAAACGAACAAACCGTGTCGTAGGCGAAGGTAACTTGATCAAACCTCAAGCCAAGAAGGCAAAAAAGAAAAAACCGATCAGCGACTCAGCAGAAACGGAAACCAATCAAAACGAATGTACCGACACTTCAACTGAGCAAAAATAGAAGTAGTGAGTCGACTTAAGTAAATCTACCCCCTCTTAAAACAAAAAAACCGCAGCCAAAACTGCGGTTTTTTCTTATCTTATTAAGACACACTCCCGAAGAATACTTCCTATTGCCTAAGCAATCTTCCTGGGAGCGTGCTTATCAAAGATGGTCTTACAGACGTTCCCAAATTGTTGAGATGCCCTGACCAAGACCTACACACATGGTAGAAACACCATATTTGCCGCCCTTATCTTCAAGAACATTCAACAAAGTCGTTGAGATACGTGCACCTGAACAACCTAGTGGGTGACCCAAAGCGATCGCACCACCATTCAGGTTAACTTTAGTCTCTGCAACATCTAGCAACTTAAGATCTTTCATTACTGGCAAAGACTGACCTGCGAAAGCTTCGTTAAGCTCCCAGAAATCGATATCTTCAATGGTAAGACCAGCACGCTTAAGTGCTTTCTTAGTTGCTGGAACTGGGCCGTAACCCATGATAGCTGGATCACAACCTGCAACAGCCATTGAAACGATACGAGCACGTGGCTTAAGGCCAAGCTCTTCTGCTTTCTCAGCTGACATCAACAACATTGCTGCTGCGCCATCTGTAAGCTGTGAAGACGTACCCGCAGTTACTGTACCGCCTTTAGGGTTGAAAGCTGGCTTCAACTTGCCTAGAGACTCTGCAGTCGTTTCTGGACGGATTGTTTCATCGTCCTCAATAAGAACTTTAAAACCGTTCTCATCATGACCTTCAACTGGAACGATTTCGTTCTTAAAACGACCTTCCAATGTAGCTTCGTGAGCTAGACGGTGTGAACGCGCGCCAAACTCATCTTGCATTTCACGTGAAATACCGTGCATTTTAGCTAACATTTCAGCCGTTAGACCCATCATGTTAGATGCTTTTGCAGAGTACTTACTTGCTGCTGGGTTGTGGTCGAAACCTTTAGTCATGGATACGTGACCCATGTGCTCAACACCACCCACAACAAACACGTCACCGTTACCGGTTTGGATTGCTTGTGCAGCTGTGTGAATTGCACTCATCGCAGAACCACACAAACGGTTAACCGTTTGAGCGCCAGCAGCGTGAGGAACTTTAGTTAACAATGAAATTTGACGAGCAACGTTAAAGCCCTGCTCCATTGTTTGGTTAACACAACCCCAGATTACGTCTTCAACGTCATTAGGGTTCAATTTTTCGTTACGATCAAAAATAGCATCAATCAGCGTAGCTGAAAGTGTCTCAGCACGTACATTGCGGAAACAGCCATTTTTAGCACGACCCATTGGGGTACGTACTGCATCGATGACGACGACATCTTTTGGATTAAGACTCATAGATATTCTCCGTTCGATTCTGTTTCAGCGATTAGCCGAAAAACTTCTTGCCAGTTTTAGCCATTTCTCTCATACCCTCTGTTGGAGTGTAAAGAGCACCTAGATCAGCATACTTGTCAGCGATCTTATTAAATTCTTCGATGCCGATAGAATCGATGTAACGAAGCGCACCACCACGGAATGGAGGGAAGCCGATACCGAAGATAAGACCCATATCAGCTTCTGCTGCAGTCTCTACGATACCATCTTCAAGACAACGTACAGTCTCGATACATAGAGGAACCATCATACGCTCGATGATTTCTTCATCTGTAAATTCATTGTTGTTAAGAACAACAGGCTTGATCATGTCGTAAACGCCTTCGTCCTTCACTTTCTTCTGCTTACCTTTACGGTCTAGCTCGTAAGTGTAGAAGCCTTTGTCGTTCTTCTGACCGTAGCGGCCATCTTCAAACATAACTTCCATCGCAGTACGGAACTCATTCTTCATGCGATCAGGGAAGCCTTCAGCCATGACTTCACCAGCGTGAATAGCTGTGTCCATACCTACAACGTCTAGCAAGTAAGCAGGACCCATAGGCCAACCGAATTTCTCCATGATCTTATCAACGCGCTGGAAGTCAGCACCGTCACGTACTAGCGCAGCAAAGCCACCGAAGTATGGGAACAAGATACGGTTAACTAGGAAACCTGGGCAGTCGTTAACAACAACAGGCGTCTTACCCATTGCTTTAGCGTAAGCAACTGTCGTAGCGATTGTTTCTTCGCTAGTTTTCTCGCCACGGATAACCTCAACAAGAGGCATCATGTGTACAGGGTTGAAGAAGTGCATACCACAGAAGTTTTCTGGGCGCTTCAAGTTCTTAGCTAGCAAATCAATAGAGATTGTTGAAGTGTTTGAAGTCAAAATTGTATCTTCAGATACTTGATCTTCTACTTCACAAAGAACGATGTCTTTAACCTTAGGATTCTCAACAACCGCTTCAACAACCAAGTCTACGTCACCGAAGTCACCATAGCTTAGTGCTGGATCGATAGAGTTCAGAACTTCAGCCATTTTCTCAGCTTTCATCTTACCTTTGCTTACGCGCTTAGTAAGAAGCTTGCTTGCTTCGCTCAAACCTAGATCGATACCTGCTTGCGCGATATCTTTCATGATGATTGGCGTACCTTTTAGAGCAGACTGGTAAGCGATACCGCCACCCATGATACCTGCACCAAGAACCGCAGCTTTCTTAACTTCAGATGCTTTTGGCTCAAGCGCTTTTGCTTGTGCTTTAAGTGCCTGGTCATTCAAGAACAAACCAATCAAAGAAGCTGATACTGAAGTCTTAGCCATCTTAGCAAAGCCTTTCGCTTCAACTTCGATTGCCTTGTCTCGCGCCATACCCGAATGCTTCTGCATCGCTTTAATCGCTTCAACAGGTGCAGGATAGTTAGGACCAGCTTGACCAGCAACGAAACCTTTAGCAGTTTCGAAAGTCATCATGCTTTCCATTGGGTTCAGCTTAAGCTTAGAAGTCTTCTCTTCACGACGAGCTTTATAGTCTAGCTTGCCAGCAACTGCTTGCTTAACAAGATCGATTGCTGCAGCTTCTAGCTTATCAGCATCAACAACCGCATCTACTGCACCAAACTTAAGTGCATCAGGTGCTTTGTATTCTTTCGTGCCTGCGATCCATTCGATTGCATTATCTGCACCGATTAGACGTGGTAGACGTACCGTACCACCAAAACCTGGGAAGATACCCAGCTTAACTTCAGGTAGACCGACTTTAGCCGTTGGCGACATAACACGATAGTCCGTAGACAGACACATCTCGAAACCGCCACCCAACGCAATACCGTTGATAGCAGTTACAGATGGAAACGGAAGATCTTCAATTGCACTAAATACAGCGTTGGCCTGCAAGTTGTTTGCGATAAGCTCTTCTTCAGAACCAGCAAACAAGTCAGTAAATTCTGTGATATCTGCGCCAACGATAAAGCAATCTTTTGAACTTGTAACAATCAAGCCCTTAATGCCGTTTGCGTTCTTTAAGCTTTCCGCTGCTGCGCCAAGCTCTTCAATAGTAAGTCGGTTAAACTTATTGACTGACTCGCCCTCTAAATCGAAATTTAGCTGTGCGATTCCGCCTTCAATCTCTTTAACCGTGATGGCTTTACCTTCGTAAATCATCAACTGTTCTCCAAGTTAATTATCCGTGCTGGTCTACCTACGTCCTCTGAAAGGTCGAGGCTCCAACAAAGTTTTTTTGGGCCCGCATATTTCGCGGGAATTTTCGAAATTCATACGCTCGTTTGAATTGCGTGTGCGAACCATGTAAAAAAATCCATCATTTGTCAATTATTATTGACATAAGTAAACAATTCTTTTCTAGATTTTCCAACAGAACAATCACCTATCCATTTGTTTTATAGGTTTTTTTAAAATTATGCCTTTTTAACGAATTTATTATTCCACCAAAGAACAAATTCAATACAAAGCTGACTAACATATATTCTTGAGTCTTCAGAGCGTCGATAGAATTACCGAAAGCAGACAAAATCATGCGCAAAACAAAATAATTACAATCACTATGAACTTCATTCGCCAAACGCTTGTATGTTAAGCATTAAATACTACACTGAACTAAATATCTCGTTAGAAATAAAAACATGGAGTCGCAATTAATGTATTTCAAGAACATCACTTTTAACCGCCTAAGCGCTGTTATTCCATTTATTTTCGTATTGTTGTTCACATCAACACAAAGCCATGCGGCCGAGAATTCGTCAAAATCAGTCCTGGAAAACATCTACCAAAGCCAGATCAACTCTTATTATTCTATTAATGGCTTTTATAACTTCAGTGCAAACCAAGGTGCTCAAAAAGACCTGGAAGATATCAATGCCTCGCTCACAACAATGGCCGAGCTTTTTAACGCAATTCAAGGTGAAACAGATTCGGGTGAGACCTCGGAACAGTTTGAAGCAGTCGCCGCTGCATGGAAAGCCTACCAAAAAGTACTCAAGCAGAACGTACGTGAAGTTGAGAAGACAGGCTACCCTGACCTTCGCTTAGCGGGCGACATGGCGACCAATAACATTGCACTCAATGCAGCATTAAGCGGCCTTTATGATGCTATTCAAGCAGGCGCGAGTATAAAGCCAAGTAAGACAACCCAGCTAAGCCGTGATACAGCAACTAACCTTGCCCTAATGATGACCAAGTATTCAGCAAGAACAACTTCTACGGTTAGTCAGGTATATGCAGGCGGCGATGTCGATAAAGAAGTAACGATCGATTCTCTTGCTGAAGAGTTCGGTAAACAGCTGCAAGAATTGATGGCTATGGCTGAAGGTAAACAGACCTCGTTCAAGCTATTAGATTCTGCGAATACCAAATGGGACTTCATTAAGAACTCTTACGTAAATTACAACGAGAATCGTGTTA
>NZ_LWGE01000516.1:0-491 GCF_001635315.1 Oleiphilus sp. HI0123 | reverse complement strand
TTTGCACTTAATTTTGACCCGCCTGAGAGGCCAGATTACGGCCTGAACTTTTCTTTTATTTCCAGTTTTAAATTCGTTTATTAGTAGATTCTTTGTAGCGGTAACTTTCGTTACCTGTTTCAATGATGTGACAGTGATGCGTTAGTCGATCAAGTAATGCGGTTGTCATCTTTGCGTCACCGAAGACTTGGCTCCACTCTGAAAAGCTTAAGTTAGTCGTGATAATCACACTTGTTTTCTCATATAGTTTGCCTAGCAAGTGGAACAGTAATGCGCCTCCCGTTTGACTAAAGGGCAAGTAACCAAGTTCATCTAAGATAACCAAATCTGTATGGCTTAACCTGTTCGCAATGCGTCCCGCTTTACCTTCGAGTTTTTCTTGTTCAAGTTGATTCACAAGTTCAATGGTCGATAAGAAGCGCACTCGTAGTCGGTGGTGTTGGATGGCTTGTACGCCTATTGCCGTTGCTAAGTGAGTTTTACCCGTGCCA
>NZ_LWGE01000515.1:0-610 GCF_001635315.1 Oleiphilus sp. HI0123 | reverse complement strand
ACCACGTTACAACGAATTCCGTCGCCAGATTGGTTTGAATCCGATTACCAAGTTTGAGGATTTAACTGAAGACCCTACAACTTTGGCTGAATTGAAGCGTGTTTATAACAATGACATTGAGCAGATCGATGCTTTGGTGGGTCAGCTAGCTGAAACAGTGCGTCCTGATGGCTTTGCCTTTGGTGAGACGGCTTTCCAGGTCTTTATCCTGAATGCTTCTCGTCGTTTGATGACAGACCGTTTCTATACTGAAAGCTATACACCTGAAGTGTACACGCAAGAAGGTATCGACTGGGTAGAAAATAACACCATGGTTGACGTGATTCGTCGTCACTTCCCCGAGCTAGAGTTAAGCTTAACGGGTGTAGATAATGCCTTTAAACCATGGGGTTTGAAGATTCCAGATAACTACAAAGAGTGGTCAGCTTGTGATAAAGAGCAGCTCTTATGGACGAACGGTGCAATGCGTACTGAATATGATGCAGGAGAGCGTCCAGGGTTAACTGATATCGATATTGGTGGCCTGATTAATACGGTACTTTGGGAAAAAGTAAATCGTAAGGACGATGTCGCGCCACTCGGTTATGAAAAGCCAATCCATGCTCACGCA
>NZ_LWGE01000514.1:0-621 GCF_001635315.1 Oleiphilus sp. HI0123 | reverse complement strand
CGATGCTATCCTTGCCTATATATATTTTACCTGTGGGATTATAAGTAATTTTATAGATCTGTTTCATCTGCTCCGGAATTCCATTTTTTCACATAACGCCCAGCTCACCGGAGGAGCAAAATTGGCGTGACTTTTTGCTCCAGCAAAAAGCGCGACACATTTTGCGGAGTCCGGTGGAGCTGCTTGTTATAGCTTTTATTGGTATTCAAATTTGGTTTTAGCCTCACCAGTTTCATTTATAGTTAGTGTAAATGACTTCCAATCACCGCCAGTATGCGATTTCATAACTGAGTGAAGCTTAGGCACAACGGTATAGAGCCGCTCTCTTTCAGGTTTTACAAGTGCCTTTGAGACCCTTTTACCATCAATTACATAACTAAATTTGGATCCTATTGAACTACTACCATCTTCTGAAGTGTGATATTTAAACTCACACGAAAGAGATTCATACCCTAGCTCACTGCTTATCATCATGAGTTCGCTCAACTCATTCAATAGTGATACTTGCTCATCCATAATATTCATAAATCACCATTCCTGCTATAACGCCGCCAGCAGCGGCCGAGTGAAACGAGGTCCAGCGACCGCAGGGAGCGATGCTGCCTGGCCTTGTTATGTTTG
>NZ_LWGE01000513.1:0-355 GCF_001635315.1 Oleiphilus sp. HI0123 | reverse complement strand
ATGGTTTATTGCGTCGTTTCTGAGTTCTTAACAATAAATTAAGAGCATAAGGTCAAAAGACTAAAAGCAAAAATCATATAACCAGGCCATCTTTCGGATCTTCGTTTTCTGTCACCGTTTATGCAAAGAAACGCATAAACGTCGCCATAAAACTCATCCCGCAAATGGCGGCGTTATATTTCAGGGAGAATTCAGTGCACGATTTTGTAGGCCGATGGAAAATTAAGTCAATGACAACTTGGCCTCAAGACTACGTTGACCTCGATGAACCCGGTTATTTTGAGTTTACTGAAGATGGATTAGGCCAGTTCGTTTTTGGTGCTGTAAAAGGGTGGCTCGATGTTAGGGTATCTCA
>NZ_LWGE01000512.1:0-1086 GCF_001635315.1 Oleiphilus sp. HI0123 | reverse complement strand
AGCAAACAAGTTTTCAATTGCGCCAACAGGAGCGATTGTAAATTCACTTGGGTGCTGGGATTGCGTAGCATGACCAACGATACGAGCAACAGGCTTAAGGCCACGTGCTTCAGCTTCGCTTTCACGCATTAGAACAAGTGCTGATGCGCCATCTGAGATTGATGAAGCATTCGCTGCAGTGATGGTACCATCTTTAGCAAAAGCTGCGCGAAGACTAGGGATTTTCTCGATGTTAGCGTTGAATGGCTGCTCATCGTGCTCAACCACAGTATCGCCACGGCGAGACTTAACGGTTACTGGAACGATTTCAGCTTTTAGCAAACCTTCTTCCGTTGCAGTTTTTGCACGAGTAAGTGATTGGATCGCATAGTCATCCATCTGCTCACGTGTATAACCTTTCTTGTCTGCAACTTCTTGTGCGAAAGAACCCATTAGACGACCTGTTTCAGCATCTTCCAAACCATCTAGGAACATGTGATCCATTGCTTGGTCACCGTGACCCATGCGGAAGCCCTTACGAGCCGTTGGCAAAATATAAGGAGCGTTAGACATAGACTCCATGCCGCCAGCAATCATTACATCGTTAGTGCCTGCCTTGATCGCATCGTGTGCCATCATCGCCGCTTTCATACCTGAACCACAAAGCTTGTTGATTGTGGTAGCACCCGTTGCATCAGGTAGGCCTGCTTGACGCATTGCCTGGCGAGCTGGGCCTTGCTTAAGACCGGCTGGCAATACGTTACCCATGATCACTTCTTGTACGTCTTCAGGCTTAAGGCCCGCACGCTCGACCGCTTCTTTGATAACGATGCTGCCTAGCTCAGGCGCAGGAACAGTAGACAGGCTACCTTGAAGACCACCCATTGGTGTACGAACACCGCTTACAATTACAACAGAATCTTGCTTAGACATATTAGCCTCTTACGTTTTACTCGTGGCCGAGCCACAAAGAGTGCACCCTCGTGAGGTGCCGGAAATACAAACGAAGCCAAGGATAGTGACCTTAGCCCACCAAATCGGTCGCAGATTGTATCAAGGATCTCGTTTTTGAACCAATTTGTTTGCTGTAAGGAAAGGTAAAGGCTT
>NZ_LWGE01000511.1:0-544 GCF_001635315.1 Oleiphilus sp. HI0123 | reverse complement strand
CGGCAATGGCTCCGATTGCGCCAAAAGGAATCACCGCCATGACGACCACCGGCTGCAAGTAAGACTTAAATGGGATCGCCAATAAGCTATAAATTATAAACAGCACAAATAAGACGCCCCATTTCAAGCTCCCGAAAGACTGGCGCTGCTCTTTCGCTTCACCTTCCATACTGTAGCTCACACCCGGAAACTGCCCAAGCTGCCGGTCAATATAATCTCGTAGCTCCTGTTGCAACACCAACATATTGGTTGCTTGTTTGTCGACATCAGCCCGAACGCTAATAGTACGCTTCAGATTCAAACGACTAATAACAGCCGGCGTTGACTCTGCTCGTAAGCTCGCGACTTGAGAGAGCGGCACAGCACTTCCCTGGGCATTACGAATCAAGAATTCTTCCAGTGAACGAATAGACTGCCGATCACTCTTCGGATAACGCACCACAACCCTGATATCATCACGACCACGCTGAATTCTTTGCACCTCGTAGCCATAAAAGGCTTCACGCACCTGAGACATAATATCCTGACGTGTCAGGCCTAATAC
>NZ_LWGE01000510.1:0-649 GCF_001635315.1 Oleiphilus sp. HI0123 | reverse complement strand
GTATCATATTCGACAATGATCACGGTAGCGATTGCCGCGATTTGTAATAGTAACCACAGAGTTTGCGTCCCGACTTGAAAACGCGAAATAGTGGTAATCCCCCGGATCACAATAGGGATAACCGCCACAGCGCAAATGAAATACCCGATCGATAGCGGAATACCCAGCAAGGCATGTAAAGCCGATGCGAGAATAGCGGCTTCAATCGCAAAGAAGATAAAAGTAAACGAAGCATAAATAAGTGACGTGACTGTGGAGCCCAAGTAGCCAAACCCGGCACCTCGCGTCAAAAGATCAATGTCTAAACCGTGTTTAGCTGAGTAGTAAGCAATTGGAAAACCGGTAATAAAGAAAACCGCTGCAACGACTAACATCGCTGCAATGGTATTCACAAANCCATAGTTAATCGTTACCGCTGCAGCAATGCTTTCAAGTGCCAAAAAAGCAGTCGCCCCTAAAGCGGTTTTGCCGACACGGCTAATACCCATACGCCGAGCTTTACGAGCGGTGAATCGTAAGGCGTAATCTTCTAGGGTTTGGTCAGCCACCCACTGGTTATAGTGGCGACGAACTTTAAGAATCTTCTGTTTGGCAGGCATAAGTTCTATAGCAAAAGTTTTATGTACTTATAAATGAGTATTTAGCTAGA
>NZ_LWGE01000509.1:0-560 GCF_001635315.1 Oleiphilus sp. HI0123 | reverse complement strand
TCCCGCTTGACCCTGACTTCCCCGATGATCGTTTGGCGTACATGATTGAAGACTCGGGCTTACAACACCTAGTCACTCAAGAAACGCATATCAAGCGCCTGCCTTCTGTTGCACACATACTCAATACCGATCTGATTTCTGAACGTCTATCACAGCAGAACACAGCTTGCCCAGATGTAACAATCCCTGAGGATACAGCTGCGTATATCATCTATACCTCCGGTTCTACCGGAAAGCCTAAAGGCGTTGTGGTACCCCATGCTTCCGTCATGAACTTCTTACACAGCATGGCCGAAAAGCCAGGGCTCCAGGCTGATGATACCCTGATGGCAGTAACAACTTTGTCTTTTGATATTGCCGTACTTGAACTCTACTTGCCACTCTGGGTCGGCGCCAAAATCATTATTGCCAAGAAACAGGATAGTAGTGATGGTCGACGTTTATTAAGCTTGCTGATAAAGCATCAGGCAAACTTCATGCAAGCAACACCCGCCACCTGGCGATTGCTGATCAGTAGTGGCTGGCAGGGTGAGCCTAGATTAAAAGCACTGTGCGGTGGC
>NZ_LWGE01000508.1:0-892 GCF_001635315.1 Oleiphilus sp. HI0123 | reverse complement strand
AGGCTTAACAGAACCAGGCACACATAGAACCTGACCACGCTCAACTTCGTCACGCTTAGTACCACGCAGAAGAACACCAACGTTCTCACCCGCACGACCTTCGTCTAGAAGCTTACGGAACATCTCAACACCAGTACAAGTAGTGGTTTGAGTTTCCTTGATACCAACAATCTCGATTTCTTCACCAACTTTGATGATACCACGCTCAACACGACCCGTTACAACCGTACCACGACCTGAGATTGAGAACACGTCCTCAACAGGCATTAGGAATGGCTGATCTACAGCACGCTCTGGCTCTGGAATATAAGAATCTAGCGACTCAACCAACTTCTTAACAGCAGTTGTACCTAGCTCGTTATCATCTTCGCCGTTCAATGCCATCAAAGCAGAACCTGCGATAATTGGCGTATCATCACCTGGGAACTCATAAGTGTCTAGCAACTCACGAATTTCCATTTCAACCAATTCAAGCATCTCGTTGTATTCTTCTGAACCTGCACCACCACAGTCTTCAGCCAACAAGTCAGCCTTGTTCAAGAATACTACAATGTAAGGTACACCTACCTGACGAGACAAAAGGATGTGCTCACGAGTCTGAGGCATAGGACCATCAGTCGCACCACAAACCAAGATAGCACCATCCATCTGAGCAGCACCTGTGATCATGTTCTTAACATAATCGGCGTGCCCTGGGCAGTCAACGTGAGCGTAGTGACGATCAGTTGAATCATACTCAACGTGAGACGTCGCGATAGTGATACCACGTTCTCTTTCTTCTGGTGCGTTATCGATGTTTGCGAAGTCAACCTTCTCACCACCGAATACTTCTGCACATACACGCGTTAACGCTGCAGTCAAAGTTGTTTTACCGTGATCAACGTGACCAATA
>NZ_LWGE01000507.1:0-798 GCF_001635315.1 Oleiphilus sp. HI0123 | reverse complement strand
TTGTAGCTCAGTACATAGCTACCAACAACTGCAGCATTGACCGTACCACTGACACCGATNTTTGAAGATACATCTCCNTCGACATTATCTAGCGCTGTCGCACCCGGGTCGGTGAAGATTGTATTCACCTCATGATCGATCGGGTTGTTTCCGATCAGTGTAATAACAGGGCCGCTCGCATCAGCAACATTAACTGTTCGTGTGACGGGGATTGCANCGTTGCCAGCCGCATCACTNACGTTATACACAAGNGTNTAGCTNCCAATTGTACCGGTATCAACAGNGCCACTCTGAATAATGCTTGCTGAAATATCGCCATCAATATTGTCCGACGCACTCGCACCCGCATCATTGTAGACACTACCTAGAGCGATATTAATGCTGCTGTCACCATTAAGTGTAATGACAGGGGCGGTAAAGTCGTTCACATTTACCGTGCGCGTTTGCTGTACGGCAGGGTTACCGTTGGAGTCACTGACATCATAGGTAATGACATAAGTACCAGCAACGCTAGAGTCGACCATTGTGCCGCCAACTATAATGCCTGCAGATAGGTCTCCGTCAAGTGCGTCATTCGCAGTCGCACCAGCATCGGTATAAGGGGTATTTAGCTCATGGTTAAGTGGGCTGCTACCTAGTAGAGTGATGCTAGGTGCGCCAGTATCTTGAACGTTAATTGTTCGGGTAACGGTAGTAGCAGAGTTGCCTGAGGAATCGTTCACGTTGTAGCTCAGTACATAACTGCCGATTACGGTTGCATTGACTGTACCGCTGACACCGATGTTTGCAGAAATATCG
>NZ_LWGE01000506.1:0-8755 GCF_001635315.1 Oleiphilus sp. HI0123 | reverse complement strand
CATCACCATAAAAGACAACTGCATGGTAGTCACTGCCACCGTTATCAAGTAGCCAAAGGCCGATATTCTCTCCAGCCGGAGCACCGCCCGTTCCGCCACCATTACCCGGTAAGATGACAGCCGCTTTCAGATCCTCAAAAGCTACATTATTGAACATCAGTTCCTTATCACCGGCGCCCTGTAGCTGTACTCCTCCTCGGCGCACAATCGGCCCTGCCGTTTCGGAATTATCAACAAAGATAAACTGGTGACGCTCTTCACTATCCAAATCAACGAGCTTCGCTACCAATTCAGGCACCTCGAAAGAAATAACTTGATGTGAATCGATGGTTGTCGAGCTTATCGCCAGTTCAGCTATATGGAATACATCTGAAGAGTGGTCATAAACTTTCACAAAACCAATCCCTGCATTTTGATCACCGTCCAAACCACTGCCGTCACCTGAAGTCGACTCAAGATAAGCACGAATATGGAATGATCCACCATGATCATAACCATGACCAATATACAGCCCCCGATCAGACACTTCTTGCGTCACTGGCTGAGCAAGTAGCTCTGCCGCGGTCGAAAATACATCAGCAAAAGACGTCGCTGGAATTGGATCATGAATACCATCCTCATCAGGGTCTTCAGCGACAAAGCCTATTGGCACCACATTGTCGCAATCAAGGTTTGAAGCAAACCAAGGTGACCAGTCTGCATCACACTCGAAAATATACGAAGTGTTAACAGCGCTGAGCTCTGCAACAAAGATCTCTGCGCCATCACTAAAGACGGCATCCGCATCGAAAGCTTCATCACCAAAGGCTAAGTGAACTGGCAAACCAGAGACATCAAAGGCGGACAAATCTACATCCGTCGCGACAACATCGTTGGGATCACCATCAAAGCTTGCTGCAACTCTCGCGGTCTCACCAAGCGTTTCTGATCCATCGGCACCGTAACCGACAATGATAAACAGGTCATCAAGTCTTTCAATGCCATTGGCTGTCAGTACCGACATTTCTCCTGCACCGATATCTTCTGAGCTACGATCAACCCACATGCCAGTTTCAGGGTCTAACTCAAATAGCGTCTCAAGCTCACCACTTATTGTTCCGTATTCAAACTCAAGTTGAGTATTGCCCGCAGCATCGTGGTCATAGTCTATTTCAAACCATGTTGCCCCCGTAGAATCAATATCGCTTTCGGTAATGGCAACGGGTGCCGAGCCTGTATAAGTGCCGTTAGAAGAACAGGTTAAGGTTTCACTTTCATTTTGCTCTGAATCCGTAAAACTCCCACCAGCTATACCCGTACCATCATAGTTACCTGATAGTACAAAGCTTCGACCCGGTTCGTTATTAAGCTCTTCTACAGAGAAATCGCCATTAGTATCGATCGTACCAATCGACATCCAGCCGTCTTCGCCGTCACCTCCATTGAGAATAACCTGGTTTCCTTCCTGCTGTACTCGAACCAAAGCAAAACCTGATAACTCATCTTCCGCAACACATTGATCACCAGAGTCATTTAGCATCTCGTTATCTGGGTTAGTTCCGTCAACACTCCAGGCAAGTAGGTACTCACCAGACATATTAGGAACACCCGAGCCATCGCATGTGGTATCAGCTGTATATGGACAAGCATCGGCGTTATCACCGATACCATCGCCATCGGTATCAAACTGCTCTGTCGCATCATCAACAAACGCATCTTCCTGATCGACAATACCATCACCGTCAGCATCTTCGACTGTAGTACCACCAGTCCCACCATTATTCATTGCCATCAAGAAGGATTCAGCTGATAGTTGCCCATCAAAGAACCATTCCGTGTCATCAGAACAAGGTACAGACCCCCAACATACCAGTAGCGCACCATTTTCATCATCGACCCCAAAGGCGTGAATATATTCTGTTTCTGTGCCTCCATTGAGTGATAAAACCAAGTCCCCGGCTTCTATACTCCAGTCACCTGAATAGTGTGATTCTCCGCGCGACAAGGCATTGTCATCTAGCTCAGCACTAAACGAGCCATCAGAATTAAAGGTCATGGACTCCATAATGTAGTAAGGGTCGCCACCATCATCTGGCGCATCGTCGAAGTAAACATTAAAGCGAGTTTGGTCAGAAAGTTCTTCTACCGTAAACATATGACCAGAGGTGTCTCCCCCATCACAGGCATCACCTATTCCATTATGGTCGCTATCTTGCTGATCACTGTTTGCATCAGTCGGACAGTTATCAATATCATCCGGTATACCGTCTGAGTCACTGTCAGTCGCATCTTCACTCACTGCATACAGCATGCTAGCAATGTAGTCATTAGCTTCACCATCATGGAAGAACTTGGTAGAAATATGAGGGAAGCCATCAGACAAGATGCCTAGCTTACGAGAGAATACTCCTGAAGCACTTGTCGCCGTAAAGCGAACAAAGCCAGAATCTATCGACCAGGTAGTCGTGTATTCAGTTCCAGTGTGATGGTCTTCGAAGCTGCCGGTTCCACCGCTATCAAAAGCAACCGTATCTTGCTCGCTGTACCAAACGGTATCGTTCACTTCTTCTGTCGTTAGCAGCTTATCCAGGCCGCCACAGTCCTCGACAGCTTGGTCGTAGTCCGCTTCAACCGCGCCACTTTCGACATCCCCTGTGGTACAGGCTTCTGGGCCGCTAGTTCCCATATCACGCATCCACTGTGCAGGGCCGTCATATTCAATACTGGAATCATTACCTTCATCGATTACCGCACGAATACTCCCATAGTCCACAGACCCGGAAGTCAGCGTATATTCATCCCAGTCATGAGAACCGGTAGCAGTAGTAATTTCCAAGACTAAGGTTTCACCATCGATTAACCAGGTAAACTCTTCTCCCTCTGCAGGACCGTCTTCAAAGAAAACTGTCCCCGTACCATCATCTCGTATTTTGTAGAAAGCCTGGCTCTCAGGCTCGGTGTCACCTTCTGGGAAGGTGATTGCAAAGTGACCAACCACATTCTCAGCTGTGAATACACCGTCTTCAGAACCACTGCCACTACAGGCATCTCCAACACCATCGCCACCCGTATCTGCCTGGTCGGGGTTTGGCACATCGATACAGTTATCTTCACTGTCTACAACTCCATCGTGGTCTGAGTCTGGCTCTGGAGGAATATAGCTAAAGTTACCCTGAACCTCCTCAATCGCCGGACCATTCAAGCCACTATCATAATGGTGCTTACCTGCTTCGCGGAAATGCCCAGTACGAACATAGAGCTGACTGTCGGATGAGTCTTCGATCATTGAAGCAATCACAGCATCAGGCATTTCATCACCAAACTCTTTACCAAGCTCTGTAGGTAAAGCGAAAGAAATCACCAAGTTCGTATCATCACCTAATGGGTCCTCTATCGTCCAACTTGAAGAGTGATCGAGTGCTTCAAGCGACTCGCTATCCCAGTCATAGATATAGAAGCTGACATCACCACTTGTACCCTCATCACCACTTGTGTCGGCACCCGTTAGGTAGGCAAAAACTTCACCTTCATCAGAGTAACCCGCTGGCATACCCTGCCATTTCTCTGTCATTGAAGAGTCTGCTTCATAAATAATGTCACCTAACGAATCGGCTAACACAGGGCTACCCGTACCGTCATCTGTTTCCATTGCATTATGACAAGCCATCGTTGGTGCGGTACCGTCTGCCGGACCATCATCAGGTGCTCCCCCGCAGCGAACTTCATAAACATCCAACTGCGACACAGCATGTATCCCCAAAGCCAAGACCTCACTACCTGCAAAGACTTCTTCAGGCGCTGTTAGGCCTTCTTCACTCCACTCACGAGGGATCAAACCAAACATTGGCTCTTCCGTAACATTCGCAGAGAATGGCGTTACTTGCCAGTTCGCTAAAATGTTATCGCTTGCATCCTTTGCAACCACATTAGCTGTAACACCTGGCGTACCCTCAACCAACATTTTGTCTGATACTTCAACCCAACCATTGGCTCCGAGCATGAAACTTGAGTCTTCCTCAGTTTCCTCTACCCACATCGGTGCACCGGTGCTGGTGTCGTATCGATAACGACGCTCTTCAGTGTCATCAATCACACCATAGAAGAAGTCGAAGACCGGCTGATTGGCTGAGTCCTGATAATGCTCGTCGCCTTCCATCCAAACAAAGCCTACATTAGTTCCGGTTTCACCATCGAAGATAGTACTTGCAGACACTTCATCCATCGGCGTAAAGGTTTCTGTTGCATTGTAGGCACAGGTCGCAACAATCTGGCCGTCTGCACTTGCAAAGGTGAAGCTCTCTTCAACGGTGGCAACAATGACACCTGACTCTGCATCCAACTGACCATCAACATCCAACTCAGTTTGCATGGAACCATGCTCGCCGCTGTACTCATCGCTGAATGAAGCACTAATGCGTCCTGATGGATCGATCATCAACTCACCACCTTCATCATGCCCTTCATCACCAAAGCTAACCCTTAGAACAGAACCTTCTTGTCTCCATAGAGACACTCGAGTCATTTCATCATTTACATCGAAAGGACAAATGCCATCTTCAGTGCCTGACTCATCAGTTTCAGTTTCAGAGTTAACAATGCGTTCATTCAAGTAGAACAAAGCTACTGAAGGCACATCACACGCGTCACCAACACCATTTTCATCGCTATCTGCCTGTCCAACATTACTATCGAGTGGACAGTTATCGACATCGTCAGCAATCGTGTCGCCATCATCATCGGTGTCACAAGCGTTACCCAAGCCATCAGAGTCTGTGTCTTTCTGCTCTTCATTAGCGATTAGCGGGCAGTTATCATCTCCATCGTGACTACCATCGTCGTCACTATCCGCTAACAGTGGGTCCGTACCTTGAGCCGCTTCATTCTCATCGGATACGCCATCGTTATCATCATCTAAGTCACAAGCATTACCCTGACCATCCTGATCAGTATTCTCCTGGTTCGCGTTAACGATTAATGGGCAATTATCGACTAGATTTTCAACGCCATCACCATCAGAGTCCGGATCACACACATCACCAATCTGATCCCCATCTAGATCAAGTTGGTCAGCATTCTCCTTAACCGGGCAGTTATCACTAGCATCTTCAATCGAATCGTTGTCATCATCGTTATCACAGGCATCGCCTTGTGCATCATGATCAGCGTTCTCCTGAACTGGGTTTGCCACCGCAGGGCAGTTATCTACCGTATCTGGAATACCGTCCTGATCTTCATCAGCAGTACAAACATCACCCACTCCATCTTCATTGGCATCAGCTTGATCATCATTCGGAACCGTTGGGCAATTATCCGCATCATCATCAACAGCGTCATTGTCATCGTTCAAATCACAAGCATCACCTTCAGCATCATCATCTGAGTTACGCTGATCAGCATTAGCAATTGCTGGGCAGTTATCGACACCGTCATTGCTACCATCATCATCAGAATCGGCATCGGTAGGTGAAGTACCCTGAGCTTCTTCCATGGTGTTCAATACACCGTCACCATCACTATCAATGTCGCAGGCATCACCTTGGCCATTGCCATCGGCATCTTCCTGGCCTGCATTAGCAATCAGCGGGCAATTATCATCACCATCATTTTCGCCATCGTCATCTGTATCAGCATCAGTCGGGTCGGTGCCTTTTGCATTTTCCTCCGCGTCGCTTAGACCATCATTATCATCATCATGGTCACAAGCATCACCACCATCTGATTCAGAATCAGAGTTTTCCTGATTACTGTTAGCGTCAATTGGACAGTTATCGAAGGCGTCTTCTACACCGTCACCATCATCATCACTATCACAAACATCACCAAACTCATCGCCGTCTGCATTCAGCTGTCCAGGGTTCATATCGACAGGGCAGTTGTCCTGCTCATTGCCTACTCCATCATTGTCGGTATCGGCATCACAAGCATCACCAAATCCATCTTGGTCAGCATTGTTCTGGTCTTCATTTGCAACCGTTGGGCAGTTATCAGATTTGTCACCTAAGCCATCACCATCACTGTCTGATTGCTCATTTGGATCGTTATCGAAGTCATCAGCATCATCTGGCGCACCATCATTGTCATCGTCATGGTCACAAGCATCGCCTTGCGCATCGCCATCAAAATTTTCCTGACCCGCGTTGGCATCATTTGGACAATTATCAATGCCGTTTGCTACGCCATCGTCGTCATCATCACCCTGAGAGTCTTCCTGACGCGTCTCGTCTGTTGGGAAGGCATCATTCTTATCATCAACGCCGTCATCATCTGAGTCGCTGTCCTTAGGATCAGAACCCGCAGCCTCTTCTGCCTGGTCACTCACGCCATCATTATCATCGTCGCCATCACAAGCATCTCCGCGAGCATCGCCATCGAAGTTTTCCTGGCCTGGGTTAGCATCGGCAGGGCAGTTATCTAACTGATCGGCGAAACCATCCTGATCGCTATCAGCTTCACAAGCATTACCTAAGCCATTGCCATCAGTGTCTTCCTGATCCGAGTTAGCGGTCGAAGGACAGTTATCGACACCGTTCTTGATATCATCGCCATCACGATCATCATCACAGGCATCACCAAAGTCATCACCGTCTAGGTTATCGCTCTGGCCATTCCTATTCGGTACTGTTGGGCAATTATCTGCGCTATCTTCGACTGTATCGTTATCATCATCACTATCACAGGCGTCACCTTGGCCGTCACCATCTGAGTCACGCTGATCACTGTTACTATTCACTGGGCAATTATCACGGCCATCACCTACGCCATCTTCATCACCATCGCGGCTAGTCGGTGCAGCGTCGTTTATATCTAGTACACCATCGTTATCATCATCCGTATCGGCTGTATCACCAATACCATCGCCATCGGAGTCACGAGTCTCTAAAGCATTTTGGGGGAATGGGTCTGAGGCATCAGGTGTACCATCACCATCATCATCAGTGTCTGCATTGTTACCTGTGCCATCACCGTCTGTGTCTAATTGCTCAGAAGCAAGTAAAGAGAAGGCATCAGCATCATCTTCTACACCATCATTATCATCATCAGTATCAGTGTTGTTACCAATGCCATCACCATCTGTATCCGTATCTTCATTAGGGTTCAGTGGGAAACGATCTTCAGAGTCTGGCGTACCATCACCATCATCATCGGTATCAGTGATATTTGGCTCACCGTCGCCGTCTGTATCAGTACTTGCCAAGGCATCTAGAGGTGAAGCATCATCACTGTCGGCAACACCGTCACCATCATCGTCATCATCGGTGTTGTTACCAATACCATCACCATCGGTATCGGTGTCTTCACTAGAGTTTAGAGGGAAGGCATCTTCGGAATCAGGTGTACCGTCTCCATCATCATCGCTGTCTGCATTGTCACCGGTACCATCGCCATCGGTATCGACAATTTCATTCGGGTCAGTCGGGAAATCATCCAGATCATCGGCAACACCATCATTATCGTCATCAGTATCTTCTGAGTTACCTACACCGTCATTGTCAGTATCTTCTGTTTCTGTTTCATCTGAAGGGAAGGCGTCAAGATCATTGTTAACGCCATCACCATCGCGATCCAGGTCACAAGGATCACCGCGACCATCATCATCCAGGTCACTCTGTACAGGGTTGTAATGAACTGGGCAATTATCTATCGCATTATCAATACCGTCTTGGTCTGAATCGAACTGTACCGTTGGGTCAGTTGGACCTTGGTCGACGTTATCGAGCACGCCATCACCATCGGTATCACGCTCTAGCGGGTTGGTGCCATCTTGCTCTTCCTGAAGATCAGGTACGGAATCACCATCGTCGTCTTCATCTGTATTATTACCAATACCATCACCATCGGTATCAACACTTTCAAATGGGTTACGTGGGAACTTATCCTCATCGTTCGGCACCTGGTCACCGTCGATATCAGTATCAGCATTATCGCCTGTGCCATCGCCATCTTGGTCTTTTTGTTCTGTAGGGTCTGTTGGGAAGGCATCTTCAGTATCGATCACACCATCATTATCATCATCAGGGTCATCATTTCTGCCACCAGAATCAGCCATGCCATCGCCATCGGTATCAACAAAATCGATACCTGGAATGCTGGCATTGGTATCATCAGGGTCCTGATTGGCAGACCAGTTATCGTTATCCTTATCAGACTTATTCTGACGTTCAGAATCTAAAGGAAAGT
The DNA here is from genome assembly GCF_001635315.1 of Oleiphilus sp. HI0123. Lineage (NCBI taxonomy): Bacteria > Pseudomonadati > Pseudomonadota > Gammaproteobacteria > Oceanospirillales > Oleiphilaceae > Oleiphilus > Oleiphilus sp. HI0123. The sequence continues at coordinate 598 of NZ_LWGE01000506.1, read as the reverse complement.
CATCGGCAATATCTTCAGTACCATCGCCGTCATCATCAGTATCGGCATTGTTACCGATTCCATCTTCATCTGTATCGGTTTGTTCGCTTGCGTCTAGAGGGAAGTCATCGTCTTCATCTTTAACGCCGTCGTTATCGTCGTCGTTGTCGGCATTGTTACCTGTGCCATCACCATCGGTGTCAGTTGTCTCACTCGCATCTTCAGGAAAAGCGTCCTGATCATTTGGAACGCCATCATCATCCAGGTCTGGGTCAGTTTCAGCGGGCTTGAGTACAACTTCTTCTTCAGTATTTATTTCAGTATTAACGCCTTCATTACCCAGGTCTTCTTTTTCATCGTTAATCACTTGTTTCATTTCACCAACTGTACGACCTTGAGGGTCGTTCGGAATCGGTAAGGAAGCAGGGTCTTGCTCTAAAAGTTGAAGTGCGGCACTAGCTGTATCTTCAGCAGCATCATCTTCAGCACCGCCAAAAATATCACTCGATTCTGAGCCACCTTCTTCATTGTCGACTTTACCGTCGATCTGGCCATCGGCTAAATCTTGTGTGAGTGCACTTAATACAGCATTAGGGTCTTCAGTACCAACAGCCTCGTC
>NZ_LWGE01000505.1:0-447 GCF_001635315.1 Oleiphilus sp. HI0123 | reverse complement strand
AGATACCGACCAGCTCCCTTGCTGCGCTTGGATTAACGAAAACCTTTGATCGAGTCCTGCATCAAGAGAGCTGAAGCCTTTTTTAAAATCTCGTTGTCTCCCTCTAGTTGTTTGATCTTGCGTTCCAACTCGCGAATTTTTAATTGATCTGGAGTGAGAGGTGTAGCACTCGACAACCTACCGTTTCGTTCTTCTTTTAATTGTCGCGCCCATTTATCGACCGTGGACTTACCAAGGCCTAAGCTATCCGCGACATCTCGGACACTGCGCCCTTTATCAACAACTTCTTGTGCAACTTCGAGTCTAAATTCTGGAGAGTATGTTGGTCTTGTTCGTTTGCTCATTTTGATACCTAGTTAGTTGATGGTGATAATATCACCTCTAATTAGGTGGCCAAAATTAGTGTGCCACTACAAGCAGCTAGTAAACCCGGCAATAACATAATTG
>NZ_LWGE01000504.1:0-665 GCF_001635315.1 Oleiphilus sp. HI0123 | reverse complement strand
ATAGATGCCCTGATTAGTGGCATTGGCGATCAAGATCGCCAACAGGTCCACTTCGTATTGACGGCTTTTCGAGTTCATGCCCAGCACATGCTCGAAGTCGTCAATGAATCCGGTATCCTGATCCACCACGCGCAAGACATCGGCAACGCTGATCGCTCTCATTTGTTGGAAGAACGGATTATTCACCAGGTGTTTCTTACTGGCTGTAGGCAACCGCCAAAGGTGTTTGCCGCCTTTCGGGCGCAGTATCACGTCCCGATTGTCCGAACGTTCCAAGTATTCGCTGACCTCGTGTAACCGAAGGGTCAGCTCATCCGCCATACGCGGGATCAGTCGCGTCGGATCCTTGGAGATTTTCGGTTGCTGCGTACCCTCGACCAAGACCTGCTTCTGGTTTTTCCAGGTCTGTGGCTTCACCAGATCATCCTCTAACGCCCGATATCGAATGACTTCCGGCAGCATTAGCTGGCCGTTTAACCGGTTGGGAATCTGCAGGTACAGGAACCATTCATACCTGGCTTTATCTATACTGCCATCGGGTTTTAGCAATAGTGGTCGTGTGGCTTTCGGCGGTAGACGCTGATCAATGCAGGCATCGCCGAGCATATTGCCGGCGACCAGATCCAACCGAGCTTGGTCTAAGATCCGGGCTAACCGTTGCGTTT
>NZ_LWGE01000503.1:0-742 GCF_001635315.1 Oleiphilus sp. HI0123 | reverse complement strand
GTAATGGTTCTGCGGGGGAGCGTACTTTGGTAACTCTGCTGGCATTATCCGGCTTTAAGGTGAGTCGCTGGTTAGTGAACAAGCTCATGAGGCAAGAAGGTTTGGTTAGCCGCCAATTGCCGGCACATAAGTACGCTAAATCTGAGAAAGAGCATGTGCTCATTCCAAATGTGTTGGGTCGTTGCTTCAGTCCGGAACAGCCTAATCAAGTTTGGTGTGGTGATGTGACATATGTTTGGACGGGGTCTCGTTGGCTGTACTTATCGGTCGTTATCGACTTATATGCAAGGCGTGTTGTTGGCTGGGCCAAATCTAAGAGTCCCGACAGTGAGTTAACCAAGAAGGCATTGAGAGTGGCTTATGAAAGTCGTGGCAAACCGAAGGGCGTGCTATTTCACAGCGATCAAGGTTGTCATTACACAAGCCAATCCTATCGTCAGCTGCTATGGCGTTATGGCATTCGACAAAGCCTAAGTCGCAGAGGAAATTGCTGGGATAATGCGCCAATGGAGCGATTCTTTAGAAGCTTTAAAACAGAATGGATGCCGCGATCAGGATATGAATCGTTTATGGAAGCAGAAGCAGCTATCGATCAATACATTAATGGTTACTACAATCGTCATCGGCCTCATCATCATAATGGTGGTATGTCACCGTTATTGACTGAACAGGCTTACGAAAAAACTTATAACGGGCTGGCCAGTTTTAGTTGACCACTACAACACTTTCGAACCTAACGAGA
>NZ_LWGE01000502.1:0-997 GCF_001635315.1 Oleiphilus sp. HI0123 | reverse complement strand
AGAGCTCCCATAGCAAACAGCAGAGATACGATAAAAGAAGACACACTCCATAAGGAAAACAAGAAACACAGATAGACCTTGTTGATATTCCAGCTTCGTAGATACCAAAATTTGAACAGCCTCAAATTGCGTGTGCGCTGCGAAGATTGTCATCACGAGCGTTTGGTCGCTTTCAGCTGCAAACGGCGTGGTTTCTGCCCTAGTTGTGGCGCTCGGCGGATGGCGGAGAGTGCCGCACTTTTGGTGGATGAAGTATTTCCCGCAGAGCCTATTCGCCAATGGGTGCTGAATTTTCCTTTCCAGTTGCGCTTTTTGCTGGACCGTTACCCGGAGCTGATGGGCAAGGTCTTGAGCATCGTTTACCGTACACTCTCAACTGTTCTGCGCAACTAAATCAGGACACTTTTCTTAAAGAGTTTTCGTACTCGATTGGCGACATATCTTCGTTAGAAGTATGGAGCCGCTCTAAGTTGTAATAACGCATGTAGTCAGCCACATCATTTCTCATATGCTCTCTCGTTGGCTGGGGCACTTTCAAAACCCAGTCATGCTTTAAGCTTCCAAAGAACCGCACCACAACAGAGTTATCCCAGCAAGCACCTACATCCCCCATGCTAGCTCTGATGCCATAATTACTCAGCAGTGTGCGATAACGCTTGCTGGTATACTGCGAACCTCTGTCACTATGAAACACCAAGCCTTTAGGAGGCTGGCGCAGATTATATGCCCTGATCATAGCTCGACTAACCAAGTCAGTAGTCATACGCTTATCAATCTGCCAGCCAACGATTCGGCGTGAAAATAAATCCATGACGATCGCGAGATACATCCAGCCTTCGCCTGTTTTCAGATAAGTCACATCGCCAGCCAAGATTTGATTTGGCCCAACCGGATTAAAGTTCTGGTTCAGCAAGTTATCTGCAACAGCATCACTGTGTTTACGCTTAGTTGTTGCCTTGTATGCAATGCGTTGCGTAACGACCAATCCAAGCTTAGC
>NZ_LWGE01000501.1:0-1142 GCF_001635315.1 Oleiphilus sp. HI0123 | reverse complement strand
GCTGCTCATTTTTATTGCCTAAGCCCCGGAATTTAGCTTCACAGCGCCCAAAGAAGGTCGTATTTTGGTCGATTTGACCGAAAAGTGCCTGGCGAATGGATCTTTAGCCGACAGTTGCCCCACCGGCCTGCCGCAAAGGCTGACAGTACATGGATTGAGAGCTTAGGAGCGTCAATTAAATAAACGAGTCTGCGATGGGCCGAACAGGCTGGGAGTCAGTGGTGGGGCTCGCTCTGGCGGCTGGGTGTGATGGTTAGTATCGGCTTTGGCCGCCTTCTGTTTGAGATGTTTAAGAATCTGCTCGATTATGTCCGGATCCTCAATGCTGGCAATCACTTTGACATGCCCTCCACAGTGCTCGCAAACCTCAATATCAATATTGAAGACTCGCTTAAGTCGCTGCATCCATGTCATGGCATGGTGCCGCTCTTCAGGGGTCTTATCGAGCCAGTCAGTATCGGCTGCTTCTAGTTTGTCAGGCTTTTTTCCGCGTTTAGCCGGTGTGACCTGAACACGGTGTTTGCTGTTCGGTGCGAAGACTCCGTGGAATCGGGTGAGGTTGACGCGCGGCTTGGGTACCAGTGCAGCCAGCTTGGCCATGAAGTCCATGGGTTCGAAGATCACATGGGTTGTGCCATTGCGATACGGGGTTTTGAGTTCATACCGAACGTGTCCATTGGAGGTCAATGCCAGGCGCTTTTCTGAAACAGCGGGTCGGCTAACGTAGCGGCAGAGCCGTTCGAGTTTATCCCTCTGATGTCCTTCGGCCATCACACCGGCGTGGAGTGAAAAACCTGCCACTTTAGCCGCTTGGCCATAGCCTGGCTTCTCACTTTCGCAATGAGGGAAGGTTTGCAGGGTGAAGACCTTACTCCCTTGCTGGGGGCCGGTGGCGATGCGGTAAGTCACCGAGGAACCGTGCATTTGCGTGAGTACATCTCCTCCTTCCTCGTCCAGCGTCAACCAGGTATTCTCGGCATCTCGCTCCAACAGACCGCGTTTTTCCAGGCAGCGAGCGACCCGGTGGCTGAGGGTGTTAACGAGCGCATTGAGTTCATGTTGAGTGGGTGCCTTGACCCGATGGAACCGCCGTTGGCCATAGGTATCTTCGGCGTATACGCCATCGAGAAATAGCATGTGGT
>NZ_LWGE01000500.1:0-1045 GCF_001635315.1 Oleiphilus sp. HI0123 | reverse complement strand
GTATATTATTTCTTGAATATATTCTGCAAGTGTAATTTCAGTCGCCTATTTGGGGTCCTAGGGATTTTGCCTCCATATATTGCAAAAACCTCTGAAGCCCCCGTCTGCCGTGGCTTGTAGAGGGGTATCAACTTTCATTTCTAGGTCGATAGCCCTCAATCGGTGCCATTAAGTCCTCCAGTTTTGGCAGTTCGCCCGTCGGCGCGAACGTGTATGTACCCCGGAAGTTGATGTTCTCCCAAGCTACCGGTGAGGCCCGCTTGACTGTTTCCTGGTATCTGTCATTGCGCTGTTCCTCGAAGCTGTCCAGCAGGTTACTGAGTACTTTCGAGTTGAAGTAGATGATGGCATTAGCCACCAGTCGGGCACTTTCGTTCCAGATTTGGATCTCCTCATCGCTATTGCCTCGGAACCGGTCGCCGTTGACGTTGCTGATCGCCCGACGCAACTGGTGATAAGCTTCACCCCGGTTCAGCGCTCGCTGCACATGGTTTCTAAGGCTGGCGTCATCGATGTAGTTCAGCAGATACTGGGCCTTCAGTAACCGGTTGTATTCAGTCAGAGCCTCCAGTAACGGGTGGTTGTGCTTGTAGCCGGAGAGTTTACGCACCAACGTAGCTTGGCTGGTTTTCCGCTGGGCTAGAGAGACTGCGATCCGCTGGATGGTGTCCCAGTGGTCTATGATGCGTTTCGTGTTGATCGGCTTGCGCAACGATAGTTTCACGCGCTGATTTTCGTCTTCGGTGATGTTGAACAGCTCATTGATGACCTTGCCAACCCGGGCATATCGGGGGGCGAACCGATAACCGAACAGATCGAGCAAGGCAAAGTTCACATGATTTACCCCATGAGTGTCAGTTGAGAGCATGTCCGGGATAATCTCAGTACTGTTGTTCATCAACAGGTCAAAGATGTAATGGGATTCATGTTCGTTGGCGCCGATAACCCGGGCATTGATGGCCATATGATTGGCATTCAGACTGACCGCCGAGACGCCTTTGCTGGTACCGAAGTATTTTGAGGAATACCGTGTACGGAACGTCTC
>NZ_LWGE01000499.1:0-1492 GCF_001635315.1 Oleiphilus sp. HI0123 | reverse complement strand
AGGGTGGGCGACTAGTTGGCGTGTACCTTTGGAAAGTGCAGGTAATTCATCTTCAACAAAGGGCTTGAAGCGCTTTTTGATATGAATTTCGGGCATCACGGTATCCTGAGCTTGTTCTAAGCCAAGGATGCAATTCTCTAGAATTTTTTCTTCACTTAGCCAGGGGCTTTGCCAAAAGCTCTTTTCTACCTTCCAGGCATTGAGGAAATAGATTTTCTTCACGCCCATTGTTGTGGCGGTTTGAATGATTCGCTTTAACATTTTTGGTCGGGGTAGACCAATAATGAGTGTTAAGGGGAGTGGTGCGGGCGCTTCTTTTTGCCACTCGATATCGAGTTTGGCAGACTCCGTAGTGAGAGCTGTAATAGTGGCTAGGCCAATTTGCTGATTGAGCAGGCCAACGCGTATGTTATCTCCAACTTTTGACTTTAGAGTCTCATGCATATGTTCGAGTTGACGACCGGAAATCTCAGCCAGTGTTTCGCTGTGCATATTTTCGGGGAATAACAGTAGCAGGTTCATCTAATTGTTATTCGCTTACAGGTTCTTCGTTGCGCTTCTTTTCGACGAGTTTTGAAAACAGCACTCCGACTTCAAAGAGAGCCCACATTGGAACTGCTAAAAGAGTTTGCGAAATAACATCTGGAGGCGTCAATAACATACCGATAACGAAGCAGCCAACCACGATGTAAGGGCGTTTTTCACTTAGGCTAGCTGAGCTGGTAATACCTGCCGCAACCAAAATAATGGTTGCGATTGGGATTTCGAAGGCTAAACCAAATGCGAAGAATAGCTTTAGAATGAAGTCAAGATAGCGACTGATATCGGTCATTACAGTGACGCCTTCAGGTGCGGCACTGGTGAAAAAGCCAAACACTAAAGGAAAGACGACAAAGTAAGCGAATGCCATGCCGAGATAGAACAATATTATGCTCGATAGCAGTAAAGGATAGGCGAGCCGTTTTTCGTTCTCATAGAGTGCAGGTGCGATAAAACCCCATATTTGAAAGAGCACATAAGGCATTGATATAAACAGTGCCGTCATTAGAGCCAGTTTGAAGGGGGTAAAGAAGGGTGATGCGACATCGGTCGCGATCATGGTGCTACCTTCGGGTAAAAAGACCCTAAGTGGCTCTGAGACAATCAGGTAGATATCGTTGGCAAAATAGTAAAGGCCTGCGAAGATCAATATAACGCAAAGCACAGAACGCAGGAGGCGTGTGCGCAATTCTATCAGATGGCTGATTAGAGGCTGGCCTTGGTCGACTACAGTGTCGTTTTCAGTTGCGTTGTCAGAAGTCTTACTCATGTCTTTACTATGCTTAGCTTATTACGGAGGCCATGTTATGACTGCTTAGGCTTGTCGTTTTGCGTATTGCTTTGAAGGTCTTTTGACGAATCAGGCTCTTTTGGTGCCTGAAACAGCTTGTCATACTCATCTCTTGGTAAGGGCTCGAACTCTTCAGCTTCTTTGAGGGCGTCTTTAACGGTA
>NZ_LWGE01000498.1:0-1335 GCF_001635315.1 Oleiphilus sp. HI0123 | reverse complement strand
TGGCTGCAAGCGGCATTGATCTGATCATACAATCGTTGCTGATGTTGATTAATCACCTGACTGACGATCTTCTGCAGGGTACTATAGGCAGGAATGGCGATCTTCTGGTGGGCCAGGTACTCGATTGCTGCGTCAAAGAGTGCGCGGGGTGCCACCCAGCTTTCAGCGCAGACCAGCAAATGTTCAACAAGCCGGGGTTGATGTTGCTTATCTTTCCAGCTGTTGACTCCAGCAATTGATAAAACACGCTCATAGATGCGGGATTTTTGGTCCGCTTTCAAACTAAAGCGCCGAAACTTGAGGTCTTTAAAGTGAAATCGCGCAATAAATGCCAAGTCATCCTGCATGGATTTATAACTCGGGTTGAGCAGGATCGGTTTGCATTTGAAGTAGCCCAACAATGCAACGGCAACACAACGGTACTTGCGTTGCCGTATTCTGGATAGCTCCGCAAGTTCTTTATCATTTAGCGCGAAGTAAAACCGCTGATAAGACTCGTTGAAGGAAGGAACGCTGTATAAATCCTCGATTTCCGCGGCAGTGAGAATTGATAGCCGTTTGTCTCTGCTCATTCTTTGACCTAAAGGTCAAAGTGTTGATTTGCACCCAAAACTGACCCACTAAAGCCATATATTTGCATCGAATTTTGACCCACGTATAAACCTATCCCTGCTTCAGCAAAGCAGGAGAAAATGGAGTGATAGACGTGGCTCTACTAAGCGTAATTCGACGCTGGCATATTCGGGAGGGACAATCGATTCGATCGATTGCTCGGAAGACCGGATTGTCACGAAATACTGTTCGTAAATACCTCAATAATAGAAATTTAGACCCAAGCTACCCTGCAAGGAAGTCGCCGAGTAAGCTGGATGACTACGAGAAGACCTTAACCTGCTGGCTTCACCGTGAGGTGAAAAAGCATCGAAAGCAGCGTAAGTCAGTCAAGCAGCTATACCAGGATTTAGTACAACTGGGTTACACCGGTTCCTATGATCGTGTTGCTGCGTTTGCACGGCAGTGGCGACAAGAGCAACATGAAGCAAAGAGCACTGCCGCTAAGCGAGTCTATGTTCCACTGACTTTTGCACCAGGCGAAGCATTCCAGTTTGATTGGGGCGAAGATTTCGCCACGATCAATGGTCGGAAGTGCTGCCTTCAAGTTGCTTACTTCAAGCTAAGCAATAGTCGAGCTTTCTTCCTGCGAGCTTATTACAAACAAACGCACGAGATGCTGTTTGATGCACACAATCATGCATTTCGGGTCTTTGGTGGCGTGCCTGAACGCGGCATCTACGACAACATGAAGACTGCTGTGGATAAGGTACGATCAGGTAA
>NZ_LWGE01000497.1:0-830 GCF_001635315.1 Oleiphilus sp. HI0123 | reverse complement strand
CACTGGGCCAAATGAAGTCTGGAGTTGGGATATTACGTACTGCCCTGCAACTGTGATAGGGCGGTATTATTANCTGTATATGATAGAAGATATCTTCAGTCGCAAAATTGTTGGCTGGGAAGTGCATGAGTCCGAGCAAGGAGAACATGCAGCAGCATTGCTTGAGCGCAGTGTTTGGTCAGAAAAGTGCGTCAGAAAATCCCTGGTGTTGCACTCGGATAATGGTAGCCCAATGAAGAGCTTAACNATGCAAGCAAAAATGCAGGATTTGGGTGTCGCCAGCTCTCGAAGTCGGCCTGGTGTAAGTAATGATAATCCGTTTTCAGAATCACTATTTCGAACCCTGAAGTACTGTCGTCGATGGCCATCTGAGGGATTTAAATCAATCGATGAAGCAAGAACTTGGGTGAAAGAGTTTGTCACTTGGTACAACACAGAGCACCGGCATAGTCGAATTAACTTTGTTACCCCAGAGCAAAGGCACTTAGGTCTGGATGAAGAAATATTATCGAAGAGGGATGAGCTTTATCGCAAGATGAAAAGAAAGAACCAAATAAGGTGGTCAAAAGCTACGCGGAACTGGGAGAAAGTGGGTGACGTTAAGTTGAACCCGGAGAAGGAAAAACAAGCAGCTTAAATGCTCAGGCGACAACTACCTTGAAAAACGCCGCAACCCCGAGAATATAAACGGTCATCCTCAATTATAAATGAAAAGGGAACTATCTCAGACAAGCTTACGTTAGTAATTTTAAGACTGACTTGCATAAACGTCTGAATATGACTAGACATTTGACCGAGCCATCTTATACTTTTTAATTCAGCCCATTTTG
>NZ_LWGE01000496.1:0-1911 GCF_001635315.1 Oleiphilus sp. HI0123 | reverse complement strand
CCACGTTTTTGTTAGATACGGAGTAATCTAGCTCAATGAAGCCATTTTTCTTGTTTGTCATCCTATTCTTTCTAGCGAACCAAACAATTGCTAATGTATGTGAAAACACAATTAAAGGAGTGAGTATTTGCGAGGTATCAAAAGGGGTAGCCCTTGCTATAGCAAAGAATGCTCCGCAGCGTGTGAGCCAAAATATTGTTCTAAATGGTGCGTGTTAATTTGCATGTAAAACTGACCCGGCTTTTGCACTTAATTTTGACCCGCCTGAGAGGCCAGATTATGGCCTGAACTTTTCTTTTATTTCCAGTTTTAAATTCGTTTATTAGTAGATTCTTTGTAGCGGTAACTTTCGTTACCTGTTTCAATGATGTGACAGTGATGCGTTAGTCGATCAAGTAATGCGGTTGTCATCTTTGCGTCACCGAAGACTTGGCTCCACTCTGAAAAGCTTAAGTTAGTCGTGATAATCACACTTGTTTTCTCATATAGTTTGCCTAGCAAGTGGAATAGTAATGCGCCTCCCGTTTGACTAAAGGGCAAGTAACCAAGTTCATCTAAGATAACCAAGTCTGTATGGCTTAACCTGTTCGCAATGCGTCCCGCTTTACCTTCGAGTTTTTCTTGTTCAAGTTGATTCACAAGTTCAATGGTCGATAAGAAGCGCACTCGTAGTCGGTGGTGTTGGATGGCTTGTACGCCTATTGCCGTTGCTAAGTGAGTTTTACCCGTGCCAGGGCCTCCTATAAGTACGATGTTGTGGCTGCCTTCGATGAACTCACAGCGATGAAGCGCTTTGACAAGCGTTTCATCTACACTGCTTTGATTGAAGTCAAAGCCAGCTAGGTCACGGTAGGCTGGGAACCTTGCATGCTTCATCTGATAAGCGATTGATCGCACTTCTCGATCTGTTACTTCAGCTTTGATCAAGGCTTCAAGAATGGGCTGTGCTTGAAGGTAAGATGGCCCAGCTTGCTGTGATAGCTCCATAACACTGTTGGCCATACCGTGTAGTTTGAGTTGTTTGAAGGTGTGGATCATGGTTTCAATGTGCATAAGGATGACCTCTTAGTTGATCGTAGCGTTGTGTGTTGGCAATAGGTTCTTCGTTTAGAATGAGAGAGGGTGGTGTTAGCAAAGGCTCAGGTGTTTCCTGTTCGATGAGTCGGCTCAAACAGTTCATTACATGCTGTTTTGAGGGGTGCCCGCATCGCAGAGATTCCTCAACCGCTTGCTCAACCAGCTGTTCGTCGTGATGAAGTACCAAGGCCAATATCTCGACCATTTCTCGATCACCACCTTGTCGTCGAAGTAAATACTTTTGAATGGACTTGAAGCTGTCTGGCAAGGTCTCGAACGGTGCGCCGTTACGCAGTGCTCCTGGTTTGCGTTGAGCCACGGCTAGATAATGTCTCCATTCATACTTGGTGATACCTGCATCATGCTTGCGATTGAAGATACGTCTATGTCTTGCTATCTCCTTGCCTTCGGCAACGATAACGATTTCAGCTGCATAAACATGAAGACTCACATGCTGGTTAGCAAAGCTTGCCGGGACACTATAGCGGTTACGCTCGAACGTAATTAAGCATGTAGAAGAGACTCGCTTAGTCTCTTCTACATAGCCATCGAATGGCGCTGGGACAGGCATTAAACATGGCCGTTCTTGTCGCCAGCATTCAGCAACCGTTAGATTGGATTGTTCTGGGTGTTTTTGGCGGTGCCACAGTTCAATACATTGGCGTTCAAGCCAAGCATTAAGTTCTTCGAGAGTCTTGAACTTGGGAGCGGTATGCCATAACTGATGCCGAGCATCTCGCACCTTTTTCTCGACTTGGCCTTTCTCCCAACCTGCAGCTGGATTACAGAACTCAGCTTCAAACAGATAATGACCTGTTTGAAGCTGAGTTCTGT
>NZ_LWGE01000495.1:0-3000 GCF_001635315.1 Oleiphilus sp. HI0123 | reverse complement strand
AAAGATAAACCTTAATATAGGCATGTCGCTGGGCGGTTTATATAGATCAGTGCAGAAAACAATAGAAACAAGCAACACAAAATCTCCTAAACCCTTAAAAATAAAAGGAAATTGGAGATATAGCAGAAAGATAGATAGGTACCATTATGTCACAAGAAGCCATTGCACTCCCTGAATGCAGCAGCGAATCCCCCAGAGTTGTAAGAGAAACTGTACGCCAACAACTAAGCAGTGATATTGAAGAATTTCTAAAAAGAGGTGGTAACGTAGAACGCGTTGATAATAACGTACGAGCTGACCCGCCAAAGAAGCCGACCATGAATTATGGCTCAGCACCAATCTAAGCCAGTACTACGTTAAAAGCGATAGCAGTACCGCTTAGCTTCTTCTTTCTTCCATCGCTCTCGGTAACTTTTTCATCTAAGAATATTACCGAGAGTGATAAAAGTGAATTTAAATTCACCCTATTCGCTATTTTCCTGTAAAAAGACCTGATTATTTCTAAAAAGACATTGCAGATTTCGAAATCTATGCGACAATTCGCACTCACTTTGAGACCTGCCACACACTATTACCGTCTCAAGGCACTCGCTTTTTTGTAGTCATGCACCTAAATGGATTCAGGTACAGGAGAATTGGGATTTAATGGACGCCTTTACTTTAATAATAAGCTTGACGCTTGCCGTCGCCGGTTCCTTTTTATATCGAGACTATTCACGTTTTCTCCGTGGCGCATACGCTAAATACGGAAAAGTAGTGTCAATCCATCAAGTATTCTCTAGCCTTACTTCTCATGCCGACAATAGTACTAGCCAAACCTACGTTAAAAATGGTTTTTACCCTGTCATTGAGTACCCGCATGAAGGAGGCCCGGTTCGCTTTACCGCAATTGACCACTTAGCCTCAGGCAACTTCCACGTTGGCGACAAAGTAAAACTTCGTATTCTCAAAACTCGCCGCAAACACTCACGTACTTGCAAAACTTTTATTGCACTGATATCAATGATTAGCTTGCTAAGCCTAGGCATGATAGGTGCTGCAATAACCAGCAGCATCTATATTTCATTTGGGCAGGTTCTACTTGCCTCAATGGTAATTGCTGCAAGTTTATCAATTATGGTTTTATATCAGCGCGACCAAGACCAGCATTACATTCACGAACTGAGCCATACTAAAAGCGGCCGAGCACAACTATGCATACCTGAACCCGCTGCTTTTAGGCACTGGAAGTCTGCGCTACAAGACCCTGTTCAACGAATAAAAATTCGCGGTTCACAATTATGCGGCGCGACCTGCATAGGCTCCGCACTTGTTATGCTAAGCATCGCTTTAATCCCAAGCATTCAATTATTACTTAAGCTAAGCATATAAGCGTACCTAGATCTCGAGTTCCCTGTATTTAGCGAAAAGCAAAATACTTCCAAAAATCCAGCCCCAGTTGACTTGCGTTATAGCCTTTCCTTCGGCATACCTGCTAATCTTAAGCACATAATATTTTTGATGATTGCCGGAGATAAAAAGTGTTTTCACCCAGCCAACGACAATTCCCTAACAGCCGACTCCGTCGCATGCGCTTTCAAGACTTTTCCCGTCGCTTGATGCAGGAAAATACACTAACAGCCAATGACCTGATTTACCCCATGTTTATTCTTGAAGGTGTAAATAAACGCGAAGCTGTTAGCTCTATGCCCGGCGTTGAACGCCTGAGTATTGACCTACTACTAAAAGAGGCGCAGCAGCTACTAGAGCTTGGTATCCCCGCCGTCGCACTATTTCCCGTCACCCCGAGTAATGCCAAGTCTCTTGATGCCAAAGAAGCTTGGAACCCCGAGGGCCTAGCCCAAAGAGCTGTACGAGCACTAAAAAAGGAATATCCGGAGCTGGGCGTGATTACCGACGTTGCCTTAGACCCCTTTACAACCCACGGCCAAGACGGAATTATCGATGATGATGGATATGTATTAAACGATATTACCGTTAACGCATTAGTTAAGCAGGCTTTGTCACACGCAGAGGCCGGAGCAGACATCGTTGCACCTTCAGATATGATGGATGGCCGAATCGCTGCGATTCGCAAAGAACTGGAAGCCGCAGGCCATATCAATACCTCTATACTTGCCTACTCCGCTAAGTATGCCTCTTCTTATTATGGTCCTTTTCGCGACGCAGTAGGCTCTGCTGGCAACTTAGGTAAAGCAGATAAAAAGACTTACCAAATGGACCCGGCCAATTCTGATGAAGCCTTGCACGAGGTCGCCATGGACCTTCAGGAAGGTGCCGACATGGTTATGATCAAGCCAGGCATGCCCTATCTCGATATTGTTTACCGTATCAAGACTGAACTCAAAGCGCCGACCTTCGTCTATCAAGTGAGTGGTGAGTATGCGATGCATATGGCCGCAATAGAAAATGGCTGGCTAGACAAGGATAAAATTATTCTAGAGTCACTACTTTGTATCAAGCGCGCTGGCGCCGATGCAATTCTGACTTATTTTGCCAAGGACGCTGCGAAACTTCTTAGCAAAGGATAAAGATGTAACAATGTTCAGCTAGAATGGATTATCGCCCCTTTTAAAATACTTGGAGAATACAGACAACAATGAGCACGACGCATGACGAGCAAACAGCAAATAATGAGCTCCCTGCTATAGACCTCCTTAACCACGAATACTACGTGAACAGGGAACTAAGCCATCTGCAGTTCAACCATCGCGTGCTCAAACAAACGATTGATACATCGCACCCTCTCCTCAACCGTCTGATGTTTAGCTGCATATTCAGTAGCAACATGGATGAGTTTTTTGAAATTCGTGTGGCCGGCCTAAAACATCAGATCAAATTTGGTCGGGAGACAATTGGGCCTGACGGACTAAGCCCTGAACAAACCCTAGAAAAAATCAAACATATCGCGACAGATTTTGTTCGTGAACAGTATGAGATTTTGAATGATGTGCTTCTGCCTGAGTTAAAAAAAGAGGGGATCAGTTTTCTAAGACGCCA
>NZ_LWGE01000494.1:0-2500 GCF_001635315.1 Oleiphilus sp. HI0123 | reverse complement strand
TGCTAACGTCCGTCGTGGAGAGGGCAACAACCCAGACCGCCAGCTAAGGTCCCAAAGTTACAGTTAAGTGGGAAACGATGTGGGAAGGCTTAGACAGCTAGGAGGTTGGCTTAGAAGCAGCCATCCTTTAAAGAAAGCGTAATAGCTCACTAGTCGAGTCGGCCTGCGCGGAAGATTTAACGGGGCTCAAACTGTACACCGAAGCTGCGGATATCTTTTAGATATGGTAGAGGAGCGTTCTGTAAGCTGATGAAGCTCAATTGAGAAGTTGGGTGGAGGTATCAGAAGTGCGAATGCTGACATGAGTAACGACAAAGGGGGTGAAAAACCCCCTCGCCGGAAGACCAAGGGTTCCTGCGCAACGTTAATCGGCGCAGGGTGAGTCGGCCCCTAAGGCGAGGCTGAGAAGCGTAGTCGATGGGAAACAGGTTAATATTCCTGTACTTGTATATATTGCGATGGGGAGACGGAGAAAGCTAAACCAGCATGGCGACGGTTGTCCATGTTTAAGGTTGTAGGCTGAGGACTTAGGCAAATCCGGGTCCTTAAGGCTGAGAACTGATGACGAGATCTCTTTTAGAGATTGAAGTGGTTGATGCTCTGCTTCCAGGAAAAACCTCTAAGCTTCAGATATATAGGAACCGTACCCCAAACCGACACAGGTGGTCAGGTAGAGAATACCAAGGCGCTTGAGAGAACTCGGGTGAAGGAACTAGGCAAAATGGTACCGTAACTTCGGGAGAAGGTACGCCGATTTTGGTGATCAGACTTGCTCTGTAAGCTGAGGTCGGCCGAAGATACCAGTTGGCTGCGACTGTTTATTAAAAACACAGTACTCTGCAAACACGAAAGTGGACGTATAGGGTATGACACCTGCCCGGTGCCGGAAGGTTAATTGATGGGGTTAGCGTATGCGAAGCTCTTGATCGAAGCCCCGGTAAACGGCGGCCGTAACTATAACGGTCCTAAGGTAGCGAAATTCCTTGTCGGGTAAGTTCCGACCTGCACGAATGGTGTAACGATGGCCAAGCTGTCTCCACCCGAGACTCAGTGAAATTGAAATCGCTGTTAAGATGCAGCGTATCCGCGGCTAGACGGAAAGACCCCGTGAACCTTTACTATAGCTTCACAGTGAACTTTGAACCTATTTGTGTAGGATAGGTGGGAGGCTTTGAAACCAGGTCGCTAGATCTGGTGGAGCCATCCTTGAAATACCACCCTGGTATGTTTGAGGTTCTAACTCGGGTCCCTTATCGGGATCGAGGACACTGTGTGGTGGGTAGTTTGACTGGGGCGGTCTCCTCCCAAAGAGTAACGGAGGAGCACGAAGGTGCGCTAAGCATGGTCGGACATCATGCGGTTAGTGTAATGGCATAAGCGCGCTTAACTGCGAGACAGACACGTCGAGCAGGTACGAAAGTAGGTCATAGTGATCCGGTGGTTCTGTATGGAAGGGCCATCGCTCAACGGATAAAAGGTACTCCGGGGATAACAGGCTGATACCGCCCAAGAGTTCACATCGACGGCGGTGTTTGGCACCTCGATGTCGGCTCATCACATCCTGGGGCTGAAGCCGGTCCCAAGGGTATGGCTGTTCGCCATTTAAAGTGGTACGCGAGCTGGGTTTAGAACGTCGTGAGACAGTTCGGTCCCTATCTGCCGTGGACGTTGGAAAATTGAGAAGAGCTGCTCCTAGTACGAGAGGACCGGAGTGGACGAACCCCTGGTGTTCGGGTTGTGTCGCCAGACGCATTGCCCGGTAGCTACGTTCGGACAGGATAACCGCTGAAAGCATCTAAGCGGGAAGCCCCCTTCAAGATAAGTTTTCCCTGGGAATTTAATTCCCCTAAAGAGCCGTTAAAGACTATGACGTTGATAGGCTGGGTGTGTAAGTGCGGTAACGTATTGAGCTAACCAGTACTAATTGCTCGTGAGGCTTAACTATATAACGCCCAAGTGGTTTTATAGTGAATGATTATTCGTACAACGACGGGTAACGCAAATTGGATATGAGTCTTCGTTAGACAGCAGAGATAAAATTAGCTATTACTTGCTATTGTTAAAGACGCAGAATTAAGTGTTGTTGATCAAGTATCAGCAACCGAAGTTTTGTCTGACGACCATAGAGCTTTGGAACCACCTGATCCCATCCCGAACTCAGAAGTGAAACGAAGCATCGCCGATGGTAGTGTGGGAGGTCCCATGTGAGAGTAGGTCATCGTCAGGCTTCTATTAGAAACCCCAGTAGGTCATCCTGCTGGGGTTTTTTATTGCCTGGAAGAAAGTATTGTAAGTAACTCACTTTCGTTTTAATTATGTGAGCAGGTTCTTATCTTGTTGTTTGATTTGTGAACGACTGTAAAGTTTTGACTCGCAAGACATGATTTAATTAATTATTGGGTATACTTCCCTAACTTCTAATAAATCAGGACGCTGATTTCAACTATGAATGCATCTACAAACAACAAAATTGCTTTGTTATTTCTATCGCTAATGATGG
>NZ_LWGE01000493.1:0-1624 GCF_001635315.1 Oleiphilus sp. HI0123 | reverse complement strand
AACATTGTGACTAACTACTTTTCCTTGTATGNACATAGACATAATGACTCCCCACGTCCCAAAAGAGTGCTGACCTCCTATCGTGGGTTAGCAAAGCCAGAGCCATAATATATGTGTCATACCATATAAGCGGAGGCCAGCACCATGAAAAACAATACCATAATTTTTGTCGGATTGGACACCCATAAGGAGTTCACCGAAGTCGCATATTGCGAAGATCAACGAGGCTCAGAAGTAAAACATCTTGGAAGAGTTTCTTCAGCCAAAGTATCACTTACCAAGATGGCAAGACAGTTTGAAAGCAAATACCCGCAGGCTACCCTGCATTTTGTTTATGAAGCAGGCCCCTGTGGCTACTGGATTTATCGATTGCTGACAAGCTTAGGCCATTGTTGCTATGTTGTTGCGCCATCACTGATTCCAAAGAAACCCGGACAACGCGTGAAAACAGATAAACGCGATGCACAAGATTTAGCTCGTTTGGTTCGTAATGGCGACCTTGATCCGATTTACGTTCCTGAACCCGCAGATGAAGCAATACGAGATCTATCTCGAGCACGTGAGCGTGCAATGCATGATTTGAATAATGCACGTTTCCAGCTAAAAGCCTTGCTGCTCAGAAACCATATTAACTATTCAGGCAAATCAAATTGGAGCTTAAAACACCTTCGTTGGTTAACAGAGATCATCTTACCTCATCCTAGTCAGCAATTTGTCTTGCAAGAGATGATTCAAACCATTTCAGAACGCAATGCTCGACTAGAGCGTCTGGACAATGAACTCGCCCATCACGTGAAGCAATGGCGATATTATCCGGTTGTGAAAGCGATACAAGCCTTGAGAGGCGTTCGACTGCTCACCGCCACTGGTGTCATTGTAGAGCTAGGAGACTTAACACGATTTGATAGCCCTAGAAAACTGATGAGTTATATCGGAACGACGCCCTCCGAACATTCAAGTGGAGGAAAACGACACTTAGGCGCGATCACCAAGTGTGGAAATGGGCGAGCGAGGAGATTGTTAGTTGAGGCTGCACATAGCTATCGCTATCCCGCAAAGATATCGAAGGAATTACAGCTCAGGCAGGAAGGATTGCCGAAAGAGGTAATTGATCAAGCTTGGCAAGCACAACAGAGATTATGTAGACGATATCAACGACTAATACACAAAGGTAAACATCGAAGTGTCGTGGTAACGGCGATCGCACGAGAACTGATAGCTTATATCTGGTCAATCTCGAAGGAAGTCACCTTACCCAGAATAGATCCAAAAACACGAATCTCACGCGTACCCGCTTAAGTAGATAAGGAATAATACATGAACAAGTTTAGCGTCAATGCAAAAGATCAAGCAGCGGCTGTGGTGCAATCACCGAAGGCGTTAGGTTGGCAATGAGCTAGCAGTACATTGATCCACGAGCATAGACTGAAGACAGGCACCACGACGTAATAAGTAAGGTTGGATAGGTTAACGCGTCGCGTTAGCAACCCACGAATACCAGCATGATCACCGTCGAAATTACTTGCTTCATCTGATGCGTTGACGCTTCCCTAACGGGAAGAATGTTAATTAAAAAGAAAGGCTCTGGCCGAGGTTCCGGCAGGATTTTGTGCCGGCCTCTTGA
>NZ_LWGE01000492.1:0-1956 GCF_001635315.1 Oleiphilus sp. HI0123 | reverse complement strand
TTATCTATTACTAATTACCCTGTTCCACCTGTTACCCGTCAATCAAAGCCTGATCCAAATTTCACGTACTTGACTAAATGAAGATTCGATTCACTATCATCATCTGCATGTCCTTTACCTGAGCTAGCAGTGCAATATACAACTGTAGAATCGACAATCTTACGCAACTCTTCATCATCTTCTAGTCTTTGTGGAGGATTTAGATAATTACAACACTTAAACCTTCTACATCTGCGGCGCTCTAAGCGGCGTTTTTCAAGGTAGTTGTCGCCTGAGCATTTAAGCTGCTTGTTTTTCCTTCTCCGGGTTCAACTTAACGTCACCCACTTTCTCCCAGTTCCGCGTAGCTTTTGACCACCTTATTTGGTTCTTTCTTTTCATCTTGCGATAAAGCTCATCCCTCTTCGATAATATTTCTTCATCCAGACCTAAGTGCCTTTGCTCTGGGGTAACAAAGTTAATTCGACTATGCCGGTGCTCTGTGTTGTACCAAGTGACAAACTCTTTCACCCAAGTTCTTGCTTCATCGATTGATTTAAATCCCTCAGATGGCCATCGACGACAGTACTTCAGGGTTCGAAATAGTGATTCTGAAAACGGATTATCATTACTTACACCAGGCCGACTTCGAGAGCTGGCGACACCCAAATCCTGCATTTTTGCTTGCATTGTTAAGCTCTTCATTGGGCTACCATTATCCGAGTGCAACACCAGGGATTTTCTGACGCACTTTTCTGACCAAACACTGCGCTCAAGCAATGCTGCTGCATGTTCTCCTTGCTCGGACTCATGCACTTCCCAGCCAACAATTTTGCGACTGAAGATATCTTCTATCATATACAGGTAATAATACCGCCCTATCACAGTTGCAGGGCAGTACGTAATATCCCAACTCCAGACTTCATTTGGCCCAGTGGCCGTATATCCCTTCGGTTTCTTCGTACCATTTTTGGGCTTGTCTCGCCCCCTGTGAGCCAGTTGATTATGTGCTTTGAGCACACGATAAAAGCTGGACTCAGAAGCAATATATTGCCCTTTATCCGCTAGCCTTGGTACGATTTGGCTGGGTGGAAGGTCCGCATATTCGGGCTCGTTACAGATATTGATAATGCTCTGTCGCTCGGTTTCTGACAACTTATTCTTTGGCTCAGGTCTAATAGCTGACTGTCTTTTGTCCTGTGTAACGCCACCATCTTCAATCCAGCGTTGTAAGGTCCGAAGCGATAAGCCTATTAGCTCACAGGCTTTCACTCTTCTGGCTCCAGCACTAACGGCTTCATCAATCAGCTCCACATAATATTGCCTATCTGGAAGCATGGTTAGCTGTCCTCGTCTTCCCCCCAGTAGGCATTGAGCTTTTTTCTGAGCACCAATAATGCAGCAGTTTCAGCAAGTGCTGCATCTTTGCGTTTTAGCTCCTTCTCTAACTGCTTAATACGCTTCTTATCTGCTTTGCGCTCTGCAGCTTCCTGTTTCTTACGCTGAGCCTCAGTCATATTGTTGTTAATACAAGATTGTTTCCATTGCTTCACCTGATCAGGGTACAGCCCTTTTTCTCGGCAATACTCACTTAGCTCTATCTCCGACATCATGGCGGTTTCCAGAACAATTGAAAACTTTGCTTCTGGAGACCAGTTATCTGGACTACTACTTTTTGTCACACTTGAACCTGGTAATTGAAATTTATCTCGCCAGGAATACAAGGTGGATAGGTTTATGTTTTCCTGGGCTGAAAACGTTCTTAATGATAACCCACTTTCAAGCCACTTCTTAACAATGGCTTCTTTAAACTCTTTTGAATAATGCTTCACTCATATTCTCTTACCGCCTCCTATTCAATTATTAAAAATTAACAGAGGCGACAACTATCCTGACACAGGGGGTTCTGAATCAGCTTCAAAACAAAATCTATAACTCATACTATGAACAAACTTCTTATCCAATGCCTTGATCTGG
>NZ_LWGE01000491.1:0-420 GCF_001635315.1 Oleiphilus sp. HI0123 | reverse complement strand
TATTCGGAGTTTGCATGGGGTTGGTAAGTCGGGATGACCCCCTAGCCCAAACAGTGCTCTACCCCCCAGGGTGATACACGAGGCGCTACCTAAATAGCTTTCGAGGAGAACCAGCTATCTCCGAGTTTGATTAGCCTTTCACTCCTAGCCACAAGTCATCCCCTCATTTTTCAACATAAGTGGGTTCGGTCCTCCAATCAGTGTTACCTGATCTTCAACCTGCTCATGGCTAGATCACTCGGTTTCGGGTCTAATCCTAGCAACTAAACGCCCTATTAAGACTCGGTTTCCCTACGGCTCCCCTATACGGTTAACCTTGCTACTAAAATTAAGTCGCTGACCCATTATACAAAAGGTACGCAGTCACAGAACAAGTCTGCTCCCACTGCTTGTACGCATACGGTTTCAGGATCTATTTCA
>NZ_LWGE01000490.1:0-623 GCF_001635315.1 Oleiphilus sp. HI0123 | reverse complement strand
GCCAGTCTCGATGCAAGTAGGCGAAACGCATTCCGGGATAGAGGGCATCTTTATTAAAGCGAAGCTTTCCAACCTGAGATTCATTAGCCCAGTCACCAGGTGCTTTGACAACTTCAAGCTCACTGCCATTTTTTGCTAACACAATTTGAGCCCAGCCAAAACTCTCGAAGTTCGCGATCACCGGAAATAAGCGATCAGCCTCCAGCTTCACATAACATCGATAAGCTGGGTAAAGCAGGCTTGCCAAAATCAAAAACAAAGCTATTCCCTGCATCATCATTTTCCGGCTTCTGCTAGTACTTCGAAATCGAGCGAGATACCACAGCAATGCAGCCAAACAACCAAAAACATCGTAAACAAAGTCTATTAAGCTACGCTCCCGGCCTACATAAGGCTGAACCAGCTCAACCAACAAACCAAACGAGAGGCAAAATAAAAGAAGGTAAATCAGCTCTTTTAAGGGCCGAAGCTGAGCAAAAAAAACCAGCAGCAGATAGGTCGCTAAACCGAAGACCAAAGCATGGCCAGAGTTGATCAAATGAGGATAAACCAAACCTTCAGAAGGCAACAAACTGAAGAACAATAAGCAAGCGAGTAGTAATACGCCACTTGGCAGTGCTTGC
>NZ_LWGE01000489.1:0-1141 GCF_001635315.1 Oleiphilus sp. HI0123 | reverse complement strand
GAGTCCCCCAAAAAAGTCAGACAAGAAAGAACCTGAAAAAGAATAGTTCTTTAAGAACATATAAAACACTTACATACATGAAAAAAACAAAATTAAGAAAATTAACGGAGTCGATTGATGAAAAGCCTGAAATTGAAGTTGGTGACACTGACGTCACTACTTGTTGCTGCATTCGCGGTTAATGCGAACGGCTACAGTAATGTATACGTATTTGGCGATAGCCTTTCTGATAATGGTAACCTTAATGCCATTGCACCAGACCAAACCTATGGTGAACGTTTCACCAATGGCCCTGTAGCGGTAGAATTCGTTGCAGCAGCACTAGGTCATACCCTAACACCATCGCTACACTTAGCGGGTGGTTATACTGGTAACAACTTTGCTATTGCTGGTGCAAAAGCAGTTGACGAAGATGGTGATGAATCTACACCGGACATCAACCTACCTACCCAGGTTAATGCTTTCCTACAAATCAATGCAGGTGTTGCTCCTTCAGACGCGCTATACATCGTATTAATCGGTGGCAATGACATTCGTGCAGCACGTGAAATTCGCTCAGGAGCAGTTTTCGCTTCTACAGCTCAAGAGCGTCAGGCTATTCGTCAGGCAGCTAATGCTTCATTGAAAGCAGCTGTTGAATCTGAAATTGCTCAAATCGAAAAATTGATCGCTTCTGGTGCTCAGCACATTCTAGTATCTAATGCTCCAGATATCGGCGCGATCCCCGAAACTGATTTGGTTGTTGCTGGCTTACTTGCAAACACTCAAACGACTCGCCAAGAGCGCAAAGCGAACCGCCTTGTACGAGTTACTACTAAGCTTTCAGCTAAGTTCAATCGCAAGCTGGATCGTAAATTGGCTCGTCTTGAGCATCAAACAGGTGTCGATTTTATCGAGTACGACCTATTCAGCTTCTTGACTGATCAAGTCGACAACGCTGAAGACTATGGCTACACCAATACTGACGACGCATGTGCTTACATGCTATCTCAAGGTGGTGCACTTCACCCTGAGTGTGATGGTTACGTAACAGCTACTGGCTTCTTGTTCTATGATGAAATTCACCCAACTACGCAAGCTCACCAAGCTGCAGGTATTGAAATCGTTCAAACTCTATTGGCTCAATAAAACAAATTTGAGC
>NZ_LWGE01000488.1:0-548 GCF_001635315.1 Oleiphilus sp. HI0123 | reverse complement strand
AACACAATTTCTTAATCAGGTTCCCTATAATCTAGGATATTTTCTGGCGTTAACGGGCGTAGCTATTAATGCAGCCGATACACTATTTTGCCGCTTAGCTGATTTTGCCATTGAGTTAAATGATGTCGAAAAGCTGATTCATGCAATATCCAAGCTTGAATTTTCAGAAGAAAATGATAACAACCACCTCTTGGTAACAGAAGCTATAAAGGCACTAGAGCTTACAAGCAAACAACTTCAAAGTTCGCAAATAAAGCTAAACCTACAAGTGCTTGAGCAGGCGTGCCAGCATAACTCTTTATGTTCAATTACGGATGCAATCGTAGCTTTTGATGAAAGTAACACTTTTCTCAACAAATCTAAGCAAACTTTACTTGCTGGCTCCCCGTTATCTCTTGTTGCGATTTATGAGCAGTTAAAACGCCATCGTTATACTGATTTACAAAACGCTTTTACAAGCGAGCTGGTTTTAGCGACCAACATGATCCGTCATCCCGATTTTGCGGAGGGCGTTCGTGCGCTATTAATAGATAAAGACAAAACACCTA
>NZ_LWGE01000487.1:0-586 GCF_001635315.1 Oleiphilus sp. HI0123 | reverse complement strand
GTATCACGTCCCGATTGTCCGAACGTTCCAAGTATTCGCTGACCTCGTGTAACCGAAGGGTCAGCTCATCCGCCATACGCGGGATCAGTCGCGTCGGATCCTTGGAGATTTTCGGTTGCTGCGTACCCTCGACCAAGACCTGCTTCTGGTTTTTCCAGGTCTGTGGCTTCACCAGATCATCCTCTAACGCCCGATATCGAATGACTTCCGGCAGCATTAGCTGGCCGTTTAACCGGTTGGGAATCTGCAGGTACAGGAACCATTCATACCTGGCTTTATCTATACTGCCATCGGGTTTTAGCAATAGTGGTCGTGTGGCTTTCGGCGGTAGACGCTGATCAATGCAGGCATCGCCGAGCATATTGCCGGCGACCAGATCCAACCGAGCTTGGTCTAAGATCCGGGCTAACCGTTGCGTTTTGTCGGTGCCTTCCATGCGCAGACAGCAAAAGAGCGACCGTAACAGGCCGGTTCGCAATGTGGATTCCGTGTCCAGGTGTTGCCAGAACGCTTCCTCCGCTGACTGTTTCTGATTGCTCAGGTATCGGCAGACCGAGTTCAGGTCGTTGGCACTGAGAAACTGGAA
>NZ_LWGE01000486.1:0-722 GCF_001635315.1 Oleiphilus sp. HI0123 | reverse complement strand
CGCAATGGGACAAGCAGCTGACCTACTCGCTCGGCTTTTGAAAGTCTTCGTAAAACTGCCTATACCAAACGTTAACTTGCTCGAAGTTAGTGAGTTAGAAATGGCCTTATCACTCACCGAGCAACAAGACACCTACTCTGCCGTTTGCCAAGGTTTTATCGGTTCGGGTATTAGTGGCGAAGCCTTGCTCATTTTCAGTGATTCAAGTTTTGGTGATATCGCCAAGCTGCTCGACTACAAAGGCGAAGTCGATCGCATGGTTGAGCTTGAGCTACTAATGGAAGTGGCCAGTATTCTAGTGGGCGCCTGTACTAACGGTATTGCCCAACAACTCGACACCACCTTCAGTCAAGGGCACNCGGTTGTTTTAGGGCAGCATGTCAAAGTAAGTGAATTGATCAAAGCCAATGCCAAGCGCTGGAAGAAAACACTCGCCATTGAAATCACTTACGAAATTGAAAACTACAACATTAGTTGCGACCTGTTATTACTGTTCACTGAAGATTCACTGGACAATTTGAACAAACGACTTTCCTACTTGATGGATTAATAGCCGAACTATGGAACGATCACAGATAGATATAAAAGAATTTCACTGGCTGATGGATATGCTGCAAACCATCGATGTCGGCCTCGTGGTACTG
Organism: Oleiphilus sp. HI0123; assembly: GCF_001635315.1. Taxonomy (NCBI): domain Bacteria; kingdom Pseudomonadati; phylum Pseudomonadota; class Gammaproteobacteria; order Oceanospirillales; family Oleiphilaceae; genus Oleiphilus; species Oleiphilus sp. HI0123. The sequence continues at coordinate 78 of NZ_LWGE01000486.1, read as the reverse complement.
GATCGCAACTTTAGCATTAAAGTTTGGAACAGTTTCATGGAGAGCCATAGCGGCATAACTCCATTGCAGACCAAAGAC
>NZ_LWGE01000485.1:0-509 GCF_001635315.1 Oleiphilus sp. HI0123 | reverse complement strand
CATAGTGATGCTGGTTTTTCTGGGACAGAGAAAGCGAGTCGAGTACAGTCGTCACATCCTCCATTAGCGGTTGAATATGGTTATACACCGCCAGCTCTTTCTGCAGCTCGGTACCGGTGAAGTTGCGAGCGCTCCCGCGCAGCTGCTTCAATGTAAAGTGGTCTTCATCGGAAACCAGTGTCTGCAGCATATTCTTTAAGCTTTGGCTGCAAGCGGCATTGATCTGATCATACAATCGTTGCTGATGTTGATTAATCACCTGACTGACGATCTTCTGCAGGGTACTATAGGCAGGAATGGCGATCTTCTGGTGGGCCAGGTACTCGATTGCTGCGTCAAAGAGTGCGCGGGGTGCCACCCAGCTTTCAGCGCAGACCAGCAAATGTTCAACAAGCCGGGGTTGATGTTGCTTATCTTTCCAGCTGTTGACTCCAGCAATTGATAAAACACGCTCATAGATGCGGGATTTTTGGTCCGCTTTCAAACTAAAGCGCCGAAACTTGAGGTCT
>NZ_LWGE01000484.1:0-6344 GCF_001635315.1 Oleiphilus sp. HI0123 | reverse complement strand
TAAGAATCTGTATTGTTTATTCAAAAACAGCATGCGAATTTAATCTGCCTTTTTCTATTTTTTATACGAGCCGCTTTCATTGCGGTCTCTTTTTCTATAAAAATTAACCAAACCAATATATTTTATAGCTGTTTTGCAGCAATTGTATTTGCTGCATCCGCGTAGCGCGCACTGCGTCTCGTTCGATCTTCAACCTGACCGACAAGCTGCCCACAAGCCGCATCAATATCATCACCACGCGTTGTTCTAACGGTCGTGATATAACCACCCGCAATCAACCAATCCTGAAAACATCGGACCTCGTTGTTTGAGGGCTTTTTATACCCTGAGCCTGGGAAAGGATTAAAAGGTATAAGGTTGATCTTACAGGGAATTCCACGCAAAATCTCGATCAATTGATCTGCATGAATCTTTCGATCATTCACTCCTGCAATTAGGGTATATTCGATGGTCGCTTTTCGTTTATCCGAAAGCTGATCCAGATAGCTTTTTAGCGATGAAAGCAGCATCTTAATCGGATACTTCTTGTTCACCGGCACCAGTTCGTTTCTAAGCTCATCGTTTGGTGCATGCAAGGATATTGCAATCGAGGCATCGGTAAATTCGCCCATTCGATCCATTGCTGGCACCACACCAGCAGTACTGATTGTCAGACGCTTCTTGGAAATGCTGTAAGCGAAATCATCCATCATGATGTCTACAGCATCCATGACATTGTCAAAATTTAACAGCGGCTCGCCCATACCCATAAACACAACATTTGTTACGGGACGATCTTTTACCCGGTCGAGTTCTTCAAAGGAGGCAATAGCATTCCAAATCTGACCTACAATCTCTTCTGTAGACAAGTTACGATTAAAACCCTGCTTACCAGTAGAACAAAAACTACAATCCAGAGCGCAACCGATTTGAGAAGAAATACACAAGGTTCCACGGTCACCTTCAGGAATAAGCACCGTCTCGATACTACTACCGCCAGGCATCTGCATCACCCACTTACGAGTTCCATCTGACGAGATATCCTGATAGATAATATCTGGCCCTTCAATCGTTGCGATCTTTGAAAGTTTTTCACGCAGCGCTTTGCTGATATTGGTCATTTCGTCGAAGTTATGCACACCATATTGATGAATCCATTGCATGATTTGTTTGGCACGAAACGGTTTCTCACCGATCCCCTCCAGGAAATCCAGCATTTTTTGCCGTGGAAGACCCAACAAATTAACTTTTTTGGTTTCTGGTGTTACATCTGCGCTCATAAATTCTCTCGCGTAAAAATACTGCCGAACTGCATGTTTATTCACCCAATCATTCAAATTATTGAGCGAAGTCTACTCGTTATTAATCCGGCTATAATAACGACAAAAAGCAGGATCCTTTCTCTGAGCGTCTATTTGAGGCGCTACAGGGAATGGTATCCTGCTTGCTTTAGGCTAATGTAGCCTTAGCCGCGTGGGCAAATCTCTGCATCTGCGAAGAAGTAAGATACTTCACGAGCTGCTGATTCAGTTGAATCAGAACCGTGTACTGCGTTCGCATCGATAGACTCTGCGAAGTCTGCACGGATTGTACCTTCTGCTGCTTCTTTAGGGTTTGTTGCACCCATTAGGTCACGGTGAGCAAGAACTGCGTTTTCACCTTCTAGAACCTGAACAACAACCGGTCCAGACGTCATGAATGAAACCAAGTCACCATAGAAAGGACGTTCTTTGTGCTCAGCGTAGAAACCGCCAGCTTTTTCATCATCCATGTGGATCATTTTTGAAGCAACAATCTTTAGTCCAGCTTTTTCAAAACGGCTGTAGATTTTACCAATTACATTTTTTGCTACTGCATCAGGTTTGATGATTGAAAGAGTGCGTTCTACCGCCATGAGCTTATCTCCAAAGTAAGTTTAAAAGTTAAAAAATTGTGGCGGGATTATACAGGGCAAAGCAGAAAAAAGACACTCACCAATAACGCCATTAAAAAATATTAAAACAAAGAACTCTAGCAGCCTTTTAGCCCAATAAACTAGCGAACTCTAGCCCTTCATTCGCGTGACTGCCGAGCAGAGCATCTCAGCGGCCTTCAGCACTTCATCTTTAGTTGTGAAACGACCAAAGGAAAAACGCAAGGCGCTCAATGCCAATTCGTCAGACAAGCCCATAGCTGTCAACACATGCGATGGAGACATGCTAGCCGAGGTGCACGCGGAGCCTGACGAAATCGCTAACTGTGGCAGAGCAGAAAGCAAGACCTGCCCATCCAAGCCCTCAAATGACAGATTTAAAATACCTGAAATCGAATGCTCGAACTGACCGTTTACACGCACACAACCCAAGCCCGAAATACGTTCCATAAACAGGGATTTAAGATCAGAGATACTGACCTGTTCTTCCGTCATTGATGCCGCTGCAATCTCGAAGGCCTCTCCCATCGCAACGATCTGGTGCGTAGGTAAAGTACCAGAACGCATTCCTCGCTCATGGCCACCACCATGTATTTGCGCTGGAAGAGTGAAATCAGCTTTGCGCCGTACATATAAGGCACCAATACCTTTCGGACCATAGATTTTGTGAGCACACATTGAAATCATATCGGCACGTAATTCGTTCGTGTCTACTTTTAGTTTTCCTGCACTCTGCGCAGCATCGATATGAAAAAGAATCCCCTTCGATTCCGTAAGTCTGGAGATTTCATAGACATCATTAATCGCACCAGTTTCATTGTTCACATGCATCAAGGAGACCAAAACCGTATCAGGGCGAAGTGCCTGCGCTACATCATCAACTGAGATTCCCCCACTGACGCGAGGCTTCAACCAAGTCACCGAATAACCCTGCGACTCTAAGAACTTGACGCTATCAATAACTGCCTTGTGCTCAGTCATCGATGTAACAATATGCTTACCCTGCGACTTACGCGCCAACACCGCACCTTTAATTGCTAAGTTATTCGCTTCTGTCGCACCAGAGGTCCAGACAATCTCTCGCGTATCCGCGCATAATAAGCTGGCAACTTGCTTTCGCCCATGCTCGACAGCGGCTTCTGCTTGCCAACCATATATATGAGAACGGGAGGCTGGATTGGCAAAGACACCGTCCATCGTCAGAAACTTGGACATTTTTTCAGCCACACGCAAATCAACAGGAGTAGTCGCCGCATAATCGAGGTAAATAGGCTTATTCATAGATTAGGGTTCACAAAATAATACAGACTAAATTTTGCGCGTATTATATAGAGAGGAAGTTCTGATTACCATGAACGTAAATTGACCGACAAGCACAACTACTGCAATAGAAAAGAGCCCGCAGAATGCTATATATCTAATAAACTTGAGTTAATAAGTTCTGCCGCTTCATTCTGACGAATAGCAGTAACCTGAACCTCTCGTTTGTTCATAAGGTCTTGAAGACTTATAGAATTTAGAAAACTATGTATTTGCTGGCTAAGATCCATCCATAAATGATGAGTGAGGCACTGCTCGCCGTCCTGACAACCGCCTTTCTCAGCTTTTTCCTCCACACCCTCACGGCTTTTGGCGCCGCAACGAGTTGTATCAATTGACTCATCAACAGCATCAATAACGGCGGCAACTGAAATATCAGCAGCCTCAACATTTAGCTGATAACCGCCTCCCGGACCACGTATACTTCTAACCAGCTTACGTTGTCTAAGTTTCGAAAACAGCTGTTCCAAATAAGAAAGAGAGATACCCTGCCTAAGCGAGATATCTGCTAAGGCAACCGGGTTATGACAAGCATGCAGCGCAAGATCAAGCATTGCAGTGACTGCATATCTACCTTTTGTGGTTAGGCGCATTGCTTAATTCATGTCTCTTGAAGTGTTTATAGTCAGCATCGGAGCGATGCATTGCTGAAAAATTATCTATTACCTGAGTAATTTAATCAAGTATTCTCAAGCCTCTCCCCAATAATTGAGACATTAGCCCTTCACCAAATCGAACTATTACTTAATATCTTTAAAACAGCACATGTCATCTTCATCAATAGAAGGTACAGCCTCTTTGTTATAACCGTCATCAAGCTTACGTAAGGATTTGCACATTTCATTCATCCGTTCATCAACCATATGCATATGATCCAGCATACTTCTAATCGAACGCGCAACCGGGTCGGGCATCTCATCACTTAAGCCATAAGCATCAAAGCCAAAGTTCTCTTCCATTTTCTTACGCTTACTGTCATCCGGGGTAGCCGTTTCAGGAACTGATTTGAGAATAATTCGTCCCGGGATTCCAACTACGGTTGCTTCAGCCGGGACTTCTTTAGTAACAACTGCATTTGAACCAATCTTAGCATTTTGCCCTACATCAAAGGGCCCAAGTACCTTGGCACCCGCGCCAACCACCACACCATCCTGAAGCGTTGGGTGACGCTTACCTTTGTTCCAACTTGTGCCCCCCAAGGTAACCCCCTGGTAAAGGGTAACATCATCTCCAATTACTGCGGTTTCGCCAATCACTACACCCATGCCATGATCGATAAAAAAGCGCTTACCTATTTGTGCCCCCGGGTGGATTTCTATTCCCGTGAGCCAGCGACTAAAAGTTGAAAGGGAGCGCCCAAGCCAACGAAAATTTCTGAGCCAGAGCTTATGGGCTAGTCGATGTAGCAGCAAGGCATGTAAACCAGGATAATTCGTTAACACCTCAAAGGTGTTTCTTGCTGCAGGATCACGATCAAATACACTCTGAATATCGTCTTTCAAGCCTTCAAACATAAAATTTCCTATCTAGCCCCAAAAATATGGAGCTTCTATTTTTTTCGACCAAACTTGAGCGTTGCCGTCAATATGCCGCGTAATATATTAACTTCCATCTTATCTAGGTGAACTCGCTGATATAAGCGCCGCAACCTTGTCATCAACTGACGAGGATTATCCGGGTCATGAAAGCCTACTTCTATTAGCGTTTTTTCTAGATGACTAAAATACCCTTCAACTTCGGACACAGTTGCTAGCGGCTCATCCCAAGATTCATCTTGAGAGGAAACACTGGCCAATGAATGGTGTTTGGGGGCAGTTACAGATTTATCAACGCTTTCGGTCAAACAATCTGGTCGATATAGCAAAGCCATTCGCAGCTCATAGCTAAGTAACTGAACCGCCATGGCTAAATTTAGTGAGGAAAAACTCTCTACTGCTGGAATATTTACATGATAATGACAGCGGTGCAGTTCCTCATTACTCAAGCCACTCGCCTCATTACCGAATATAAGCGACACCGAACTGCCACACTCATTAGAGTCGATGTTTTCATCTGCTAAAACCTTGTCAAGCACTAAGGAAGCACAGTCTCTAGGGTTCATAAGCGGCCAAGTCATTTTACGACTGCGGGCACTAGCACCAATCACTATCTGACTACCAGCCAAAGCCTCATCAAGCGAAGTGCAGACCATTGCTTTTGCCAGAATATCTTCAGCCCCTGAAGCTCGCCTAATCGCATCGTGAGTATTTAAGGGAGACAAATAAACAATTTCACCATGCTCATCTTTTTCATAGGCTTCTGATGGCGAGACCAAGACCAGGCGACTTAAGCCCATATTTTTCATTGCACGAGCAACTGCACCGACATTTCCCGGATGACTAGTTCTAACCAATACAACTGTCACCAGGTCACTCAGTTTTTCTTCACGACTAAGCGCTATATTATTTTGAGTCACTGGCAATATCCAAAAATATCATACTATCTAAAGAAGCTGGATTTACCAGACTCTTAAAGGAATCTATCAACGCTCTCCCCTCTTTTGCAGGCACCGACAAAGCCATGCGAACAGCAGAGCCTGCCATATGCGAAAGTAGGAAACCAACCTGTTGTAACTTTTCCCAATACTGTTCATCGTAGTATTGCTTAATACAATCAACAATTAGCTTCGTTACGCGGCGACTATCTTCGATATCCAAATCCTGTAAGGATTTGTCTGCCGAAACACTTACCCAGATATCCATCATGGCAGGCTCAGAAAGGTATTCTTGATAGTAGCTCTCAATAACCTCTTGCAACACAAAGCATGCCTCTTCTTTTGAGCGCGTCACCGGCAAGGCTTCAGACAAAGAGCTAAATGATTGATCAAAGGTATCCTGAGCTAGCGCTAAGGTAATCGCATTTTTACTAGGAAAGTACTGATATATAGAAGCTGGGGTAACACCAGCACGCTCCGAAATTTCGTGAATTTTAAGTTGGGCGCTGCCCTTTTCAGAAATTAAGGATTTTGCTGCATTCAGAATTGCGTCGACACGCTTTTTACTTCTTGCCTGAGTCGGCCTGCGACGACTGTCATTTGTTTTATCTTGCAAAGTTGTTCCATATAATTGCGAATAAATTATAAGGTGACCAGGCT
>NZ_LWGE01000483.1:0-569 GCF_001635315.1 Oleiphilus sp. HI0123 | reverse complement strand
CTGCCGCTAAGCGAGTCTATGTTCCACTGACTTTTGCACCAGGCGAAGCATTCCAGTTTGATTGGGGCGAAGATTTCGCCACGATCAATGGTCGGAAGTGCTGCCTTCAAGTTGCTTACTTCAAGCTAAGCAATAGTCGAGCTTTCTTCCTGCGAGCTTATTACAAACAAACGCACGAGATGCTGTTTGATGCACACAATCATGCATTTCGGGTCTTTGGTGGCGTGCCTGAACGCGGCATCTACGACAACATGAAGACTGCTGTGGATAAGGTACGATCAGGTAAACAGCGCGATGTTAATCGCCGATTCCAAACGCTAGTCAGTCATTATCTGTTTGAAGCTGAGTTCTGTAATCCAGCTGCAGGTTGGGAGAAAGGCCAAGTCGAGAAAAAGGTGCGAGATGCTCGGCATCAGTTATGGCATACCGCTCCCAAGTTCAAGACTCTCGAAGAACTTAATGCTTGGCTTGAACGCCAATGTATTGAACTGTGGCACCGCCAAAAACACCCAGAACAATCCAATCTAACGGTTGCTGAATGCTGGCGACAAGAACGGCCATGTTTAATG
>NZ_LWGE01000482.1:0-361 GCF_001635315.1 Oleiphilus sp. HI0123 | reverse complement strand
CCTGAGCAAAGCCCTGGAAGATCGCGAGCGAGCGGCCGGCAAGCCGCGCGCAGACGAAAAGGATGTAAAGTGATGGCGAGGAGATCATTTCCCCCTCGACCATTCGGCACGCCAAAGGCGCTCGGCCATCGTGACCGGGCAGTCAGAGACCTCAATATTCAGGCGATCAATGACCGCCTGAACGCGGCGTACTCCGTGCATCACCGTGGTGTGATCGCGGCCGCCGACGAGGCGGCCGATCTGCACAAAGCTCGCCTCGGTATTGTTCTTAGCGAGCCAGAACAGGATCTGACGAGCGCGGACGAGATTGCCCAGACGCCGCTGTCCGCGAATATGCACGGCCGGGAACTGTGTGATGTAG
>NZ_LWGE01000481.1:0-761 GCF_001635315.1 Oleiphilus sp. HI0123 | reverse complement strand
CAGATATGATCTTACTATTCGACGCCCTCTATTTTAGGAGAACTTAGTTTTGTCAGCTCAGCGATTAGTTAAAGTACTAGCGCCAATTGTAGTGTTGTTGCTATGCCTTTTGTTGGCCTATCAGATAAGTCAGTCGCAACCACCCGCGAGCAAGGGGCGTCCTTCAAAGGCAAATCCTTTATTGGTCGAAGTGGATAAAATAGCGCCTCGGGACTTTCAGGTCACGGTAGAGTCCTATGGTGTTCTGAAGGCTAATACCCGGACGAATCTGTTGTCCCTGGTCTCGGGACAGGTTTTAAAGGTCAGCCCTGCTTTTCAGCGGGGTGCTTTTGTCCAAGAGGGTCAAGTCCTGTTGGTGATCGATCCGCTTGAATATGAGGTGAGCTTGCAAACTGCGCGTAGTGATTTGGCTAATGCGGAGTTAGCTCTGGCGGAGGAGGAAGCGCGTTCCGAGCAAGCACTTCGGGATTGGCGTACCCAAGAAAAAATCAATAGTACACCGGCGCGTGATTATGCGCTGCGTTATCCTCAGCTAAAAGCGGCCAAGGCTAAGTTGGAGACGGCTAAAGCCAAGCTATCCTTGGCGAAGAAAAACTTGGAAAGAACTAAAGTTCGAGCACCCTATGATGGTCGTTTGATAGAAACCTTCGTCAATAAAGGCAGTGTCATCAGTACTTCCACGCCCGTGGCAGAGCTTTATTCTAGTGAGTCTTTGGAGCTTAGCTTACCCATAGCTAGTAGGGATCTCGCATTTCTGGACT
>NZ_LWGE01000480.1:0-502 GCF_001635315.1 Oleiphilus sp. HI0123 | reverse complement strand
ATTGCCGGCGACCGGATCCAACCGAGCTTGGTCTAAGATCCGGGCTAACCGTTGCGTTTTGTCGGTGCCTTCCATGCGCAGACAGCAAAAGAGCGACCGTAACAGGCCGGTTCGCAATGTGGATTCCGTGTCCAGGTGTTGCCAGAACGCTTCCTCCGCTGACTGTTTCTGATTGCTCAGGTATCGGCAGACCGAGTTCAGGTCGTTGGCACTGAGAAACTGGAAAGCCTGTTGCTGTACCGCGTGGAAGGAAGTATTAGGGTCGATGCGGTCATCCACGAACAGGTGCAGGATCTCAGCGGCTTTACTCACGTTGCGGGCTGCCTTTTGCCAGTCTTGATAAACCCGTTCCTGCGCCATCTGATGCGCTCGTTGCTTCACCTGTCGAGTGTGATGGATGAACCCTTCCGCAATGCGCTCCAAGCCCTGCTGGTACCGAGACTGCAGATAGCACAGCAGGTACAAGCATTGGTTAGCAGGCGACTGACGCTTAAGTTTAGCA
>NZ_LWGE01000479.1:0-1092 GCF_001635315.1 Oleiphilus sp. HI0123 | reverse complement strand
ATCAAGATAAAACCAAATGCTGGCAACAATGCCCATAAAACAAGATCTAAATATGATTGAGCAAAAAAAACCAGCTCAGACAGCTGGCCAAAGAAAAGTAAGACAGGCGAGATATTAACCAAGCCAAAAGCAAAGACGACAAAAAGAATCACCACCAATAAGCTACCAGACAAGACTGCACGGTGGATTTCACTTTGATTACCACTGCCCTTAGCAAAAGCAACCATATTAGCCGTAGCGACTAAAGCACCAATACCAACGATGTAAAAGAATTGATATACAACTGCGCCCAAACCACCACCAGCAAGCACATCAACCCCTAAACGCCCCATCAATAGCGTATCGATCAAACCCATTAAAGCAAATGAGATTTGCCCTATTACCAATGGGCCAGCAAGGCTAAAGATAGCTTTCAACATAGGAGAGAGTCTTGTTCTAGTGAGCTTTTATCGCTCAAAGTTTATTCTGAAGCAGAATCACGCTTAGCTCTGATACTCGCATACCATTGTGAGGGGTTTATTATCTCACCGTCCTCTTCACTAACTTCGGGATATGGAAGTTTGTTCTGGTGGCAATAGCTAGCGACTTTAGGGTGCGCCCAGCGAAAGAAAGTTTCCTGATAGGTTTTACCATCTAAACGAACCTGATCATAAGACCCAGCCAAGGACCGCTGCCTTTGCGCTTCAGCGAGAATAATGGCTGCGGCAACCGATACGTTAAATGACTCCACCATACCAAGCATCGGAATCACAATATGCTGATCCACCTTGGCCGCTGCGATATCACTGACGCCCTTCTTTTCATTACCTAATAGAATCGCGCAAGGCTTAGTATAGTCAACATCCCTATAATCAATTGCGCTATCAGACAGATGCGCAGCATAAACCTTATAGTCCTTTTCATGCAGGGTATCAATCGCCTCTGGCATTGACTCATGTCGAACAATATCCACCCAACGATCACTGCCCATTGCCGTACCACTATAAGGGCGATGCTTATCCCAGGGCCATACCATATTTAGTTCTTGGATACCGACCGCATCGCTGGTTCGAACCAGTGCAGCAATGTTTCTCGGCTTATGAATCTGTTCTG
>NZ_LWGE01000478.1:0-323 GCF_001635315.1 Oleiphilus sp. HI0123 | reverse complement strand
TAAAAACTGCGATAGTGACTCGAAATTCAAGAGAAGCAACTCGTCGTAAGTTAGAGCAAGTGGGACTACAAGTTGACACGATATTAACCAGAGAGTGTGCCCCTGCAAAGCCTCACCCAGGAGCCTTGCAGCAACTATGTCGTGAGTGGCAACTCAAACCTTCTGAGGCGGTGTATGTGGGTGATTATCTGTACGACCTATTAGCAGCAGAACATGCTAACATGCATTCCTGTTTATATGCTCAAGATCACTTACCTGATTATGCTGAAAGGGCGGGCTTTGTNTGTAATGACTACGCATCTTTTTTCGATTTATTAGCCTCC
>NZ_LWGE01000477.1:0-872 GCF_001635315.1 Oleiphilus sp. HI0123 | reverse complement strand
TGATGGACGATGGCAAAACACCTTCCAGCTACGAATATAACGTTGACGTCACAAAGCGCACTGTTGAAATGGCGCATGCTTGCGGTGTTTCTGTTGAAGGTGAGCTTGGCTGTTTGGGGTCTTTAGAAACTGGCCAGGCAGGTGAAGAAGATGGTGTTGGTGCTGAAGGTACACTTAGTCACGATCAGATGTTAACTGATCCAGAAGAGGCAGCAGATTTTGTTAAGCAAACTGGTGTTGATGCGTTAGCGATTGCATGTGGTACAAGCCATGGCGCGTATAAGTTCACGCGTCCACCTACTGGTGATATTTTGGCTATTGACCGTATTAAAGCGATAAATGAACGTATTCCTGGTACGCACCTAGTAATGCATGGTTCATCCTCTGTACCTCAAGAATGGCTTGCTGTTATTAACGAGTACGGCGGCGAAATTCCTGAAACCTATGGTGTCCCTGTAGAGCAGATTGTAGAGGGCATAAAATATGGCGTTCGTAAGGTAAATATTGATACCGATCTACGTCTGGCTTCTACTGGTGCTGTGCGTCGCTTTATGGCACAGAATCCAGCAGAATTCGACCCTAGAAAGTATCTAAAAGAAACTGTAAGTGCGATGAAAGAAATTGTAGTTGCTCGATACGAAGCGTTCGGAACAGCTGGTCGTGCTGATAAGATTAAGGCTCAAAGTCTTGATTCAATGTTTGCACAGTACCAAGACGGTTCTTTGGCTCCGAAGATATCTTAACCTTGGTAAGGGCCTGAATTTATTCAGGCCTTTTTTCTCATTGCGTTTAAAAAAGCCCTCATTAAAACTTTTATACTCAAACTGTCCAATATTTTCTAAGCGAAGCTGTTACTTGTCGCACAATCTTGG